>JANYEX010000103.1 GCA_025359725.1 Chitinophagaceae bacterium
TGGCGCTATTACCTGTGATAGTAAAAATACCAGGAATAGAATAAGGATAGCCCGAAGCTGGCAACCCATTACTGCGATAAATAGTAGCATCCGTAGCTGATACTATAATAGAGTGGTTCCCTGTGGGCAACGGCATGTTTATATAAAACGCTGCACCAGCATCATTAGGGTCATTGCCACTAACCGAACCACTTATTGGTGATGGATTTGTTGCATAAACATCTATTGTTTTTGCATTAAGTACAGTGTAATAATACGAACCAGTGCTGGTAGCATTCGTTACATCGGCAGCCATTATGGTTATTGTTCCAGGATGACGTGTATATAGCCTAGCACTGGTTAGCACAACAGGAACAGTTGATGTATAGTTTAAATAATTATTTCCGTTTGCCTGATAACCTCCTGTGTAGCTCCCTTTTGTAGTTGGGCCCACGCTAGCATCAGTTCCTGTAGCCAGGTATACGGTGCTATCAGCAGTTGCATTCTGCAAACTGGCAACACTACCTGTAGCAATAGGAGTGGTTGCTGTAGTTTTATCGAACCATGCATAATTGGTAGCGCCGCTAGGTGTTGCTACCTTAAGATTTACCGTTCCGCTACAGTTGTTAGCGGTTGCTGTTAAAGCTTGGGCGATAGTAAATTGCTGACTAATTGTATTGTTTGTCAGATTATTATCTACCGGAATCGTTGCTGTTGCAGTAATGGTGTAAGTACTATCGGGCAGGGTTGGGATAGGCGTTTGGAAAGTGTAGGAAACCGTAGCATCAGCCAATATCGGTGATGGATACGTTCCATTAAGCGTAGCGACAACAGTCTTTCCTTTCTTTACCAAAGCAGTTAGGGCAACGTTTTGTTGGGTAGCAGTTCCGTTGTTTGTTATTTGTACGCTAACTAACTGATTGGTAGCAGAATAATCTCCATCAGTTGGAGATAGTACACTCGTTAAAGCAATATCATTATCTGGTGGGGCTATTGTTACCAGATAGTCTTGTGTTTCGCCCACACTGTAGTTGGCACAAGGCAACAAAACAGTTGCATTTGTACTATCTGTTACTACAATCCTCATGAGAGTAGAACTTCCTACAGTAAGGTTGTTGGGCGGGGTAATGTTTGCCGTAAAAGTATTATTAATTCCTGTCATGCTGCCTGTTGCTACTAGCTCGCCGCTATCCGCAAAGCTTCCGTTTTCGTTGTAATCAATATAAACATTTATTATTTTATTGTGCGCTAAGCCATCACAACTTCCTACATTAATATGTATTGGCATTGTCTTGCCCGTTTTTATGGTAGTACCCATATTTGTGTAGTTATTATACGAGCTACACCCTGTTTTTTTCCTATTTGCTATACTCCCAAAAGACACACTATCTATAGATGCGCCATTTGCTGCTGCTTGGTTTAGGGTACAATATTGCGTGCCGCCTACTCCGCTTACTAATAAGGAATATGCTTGCGAACCCCCTTGTAATGTTCCTTTATTACTGATAGTAATGGTATAAACCTGCCCCGGAACAACACTATCTATCTCTATTTTTTCTACATTATCCAGATAATTGTCTCCCTTAGTGGCTGCCGCCGACGGAACGTTCGGATTAAGTACCCACGGGTAATACGTAGTTCCTCCTGTGGTAATTCTTATATCCAAATCATTTACCAACTCTATGTTGTGGTTAAATAATATGTTCGAGTTTACCACGGTACCCTCAGGATCTGTCCAGCTTATGGTAGCCGTTATGGGGCTTTTGCCGCTTGCTACTACATTTAAAGTATAAGGTTGCCCGTCTTTTAGTAAATTTTCATATAGTAAATCTGAACTAGTAGCCGCATTGCCACTGCTTACCGCATTTTTTATCACACTTCCTGCTTTTGCTACATTTAGCAAGCCCCAACCAAACTGATAGTCAGGCCCAGGGGCATTTCCTGCTTCGTTTGCGGTATGTATTGCCACTCCTTTAAGCGTTGCGGAGCGCATAAAAGCACCATTGTTTAATTCTGAATACAAATCTTGCAATAACATCAGCGAACCTGTTACATTTGGCGTAGCCATAGACGTTCCACTAAGCGTAGCGTAGGCACTATCGCTTGCTGCACTACATGATAATACGTTTACACCATCGGCAACCATGTCTGGCTTAATTCGCCCGTCGTCTGTTGGCCCCCAGCTACTAAAGCTAGTCATAACTACATCTGATGGTTGCCTGTAACCATTCTGTATTCCGTTAACAGCCCCAACCGTAATGATGTTTTTTGCATTTCCGCTTGTGCTAATGGTATAATAACTATCATTGTTAGATATACCTGTTTGTCTGGTAGCCTGCCGCTGGTTGCCATTATTATCATAGTAAAAATAAGTACCACCAATGGCGGGGCCGTTTACACTTCTGTTGTTGCCCGATGCTTTTACTATTAAATAATAAGGTGCGATATAAGCTATATTATCCCACGACGCTGCATAACTATCATAATCCCCAAATTTATAATCGGCACTATCGCCATTGTTTCCATAATAATACCATGTGCCACTAGTATTTTGATACCAACCCGCAAGTGTACCATAAGAATGGTTAGAAAGTAGCAAATTAGCGGCATCATTAGTCATGGTTGTTACATCATTATCAAACAAATAAGCTTTTATCCCTGGCATACGGAAGCTCATCCCCTTGGCAAAAGGATTAATTCCCGTTGCCATCATCGTACCTGTAACGTGTGTAGCATGTATCGATCCTTCGTCGGTGCTGCTAGGCGTTCCGGTTATTTGGGTAACCCTACCTTTTAGTTCTATGTGGGTTTGCCAAACCCCGCCGCCATCCCAAATGCCTAGTTTATTTTTAAGATAAGCAGGCGAAGCACTAACACTTAATCCAGTACTGCCCCCAGGCCAAAGTTTGTCGGCACCAACTGTTTGCGCGGCTATCAAGTTTTCGTAAGTGGTGTAATATATTGGTTTATTAAACTGATCTACACCTACTAGGCGAGAAATTCCGTGTTTAGAACCAGTCATAACTGTATCCCAGTGGTTTTGTAGTGCTAGATTGTAGGCTTTCTGGCGATTGGTGGTGTATTTTTTATTTAGTTCAATTGCTTTTTGGGTCAACAATTTAGTATTGGTAACCACCTGCGATAAAGCCGCAATATTAAAAGAAAATAAAAGGGCAAGCGTTATAATGGAAAGCTTCTTCATCAGTAAGATTTAATAAGTATTGTATGTATTAGTAACTATAACTATGTAAATAAACGAAGTACTGTCCAATTATGATTCAAAGTTGTTAAGTATTACTAAAAACAATTGAAAATAGGTAAATACATCCCAATCTACCGCTGTTAAATATTGTTTTTTAAAATTGATTTTTATTGGATTGAAGCCACTCGCCCCAACCTAGCTTATTATTTTTAGGATGCAACGCTTGCTATTAAGTCAGAAGAAGGCAACAGGGAAAAGTTAATTAAATACTGATCTTGGCACTGATACCAGTAAGAACAACCCCTTTTTTTTCTAGCCTACTATATACAAATAGAGACCCTATTTGCTCCTTTTTGCTGCTGCGCAAAGAGGTTAAAAAAGTGATTTACCTCGTGTGTCGGCAGCGGAATAACCTAAATCACGTGATTATACTCGTGTCGCTGCTGCAACACCTACTAACTCACTCGGATTTGCTCGTGTTGGCGCAGCGACACGAGGTAAATCACTCCATTATGCTCGTGTCGTTGCAGCGACACCTACTAAATCACTCGTTTTACCTCGTGTTGCCGCGACGGAATGACCATAAACGAGTGATTATGCCCATTCCGCTGCCGACACACGAGCAAATTCACTTAATTGGTACTTTTCCGCTGCGGCAACACGAGGTAAATGGATATTATTTGCTGTTTCTGCCGTAGCGACAGGATAAACAAAGCGCCTATTTAGTCTTGTTGCCGCAGTGACAGGACAAATAGTAGGTCGATTACAATCTACATCAGCCTATAAATTTCGAGTTTTTTTCTTTAATACTTAGGAGCATAGGCATATAGAAAGCATCGTAATAAAACATAAGCTATGTTTTCTATCTACCTATGAAACTATGTGTTGAAACCCTCCTTCGAGCGCAGCGACATGAGCAAATAGACTCTCTTCAATTTAAAAAAAGAAAACTTTTACCCCATTTTTTACGCTTTTTGAAGAGCTATTAACCAAACCCCCTAATTCAAAGGATTGCCAGCTGCATTTTTATGAAGCAATTTTGTGACGTTGGGTAATGAGTCTTTCTATTTAAGAGATATTGATAAAAATAGATTGGATAGTAGTAGAAAACCTACAATAACAACAAGAAAAATACGTTCTAAGTAATTAACAGCGCATCGTACCGCAAAACAAACAAAAGGCAGGAAAAATAACAAATTATATGAACAAAATATTTACAACCCTAAACAACTTAAATGCACCACTCCGATTAATGTATCGGGGTGCTTTTATGGTAGTGTTCGCACTACTTTTAAGCTTTATTGGTGCTGCCCAATATTCTACAACGCATTATATCCCCCCTTCCCCTTGGCAATATACTAACAACGCTAACGAGTTAGAAATTACTACACTAAGTACTACTCCTGTTGCGGTAACTATTGCCACAAGCGACGGTACGGTTATTACCAATTCTATTACAACTGTTTCTGGTACACCACTACAGTATCGTTTTCCTACTGTTGGCGTGGCAGCAAATATCCTAAACACCGTATTGAACGGCAGAGGTCTTATTGTTAGTGCCGTTACCCCCATTGGTGTACAGGTGCGCAATATTGCTTCTGATAATGTTACCTGCTCTGGCTCTTGTTATGGTGGCCAACCAGATTGTTCTCAGAAAGGAAACTCCTCTTTTACCAGCTTGGGCGATCAAGGATTAGGAACTAGTTTCAGGGTGGGCTATTATGCCAACGTTACTGGTACATCGTGGAATTGTAATAACGAAACATAAGCACCTATCTATGGCATCATGGCTAGGGATAATGGAACGAATGTTTACCTGAACGGGTCGTTGATTACTACCCTTGGAGCAGGGCAATGTTATTTGTTGCAAACCGCTATTGGTAGTGAAATTACTTCCAATAACCCAATAGTTTGTACCTCAGGTTTCAGGATAGATAATACTTCGGGTTGTGGTGATGGTGTTTGTAGCCAAATGATTCCAGAAGCATATTTGGGTACATCTTATATCATAGTAAGATCTGGTGGAAATACTGGCTATGAGCGTTCTACTATTGTTGCGACACAAGCAAACACAACCTTAACAGTAAAAATAAACGGCGGTGGTACTACAAATTATACCTTGGTACACGCAGGAGATTACGTAACCATAAACAATGGTGATGGAAGTACTGCATACTCAAGCTGCTACGTTACTAGTAGTAGCCCTGTAGCTGTTTATACGGGTTCTGCCTCTGGTTGTGAGATAGATATGATAGTACAACCACCATTAAGTGCTTGTGCGGGATCATTCAATGTTCAGACAACAAAGTTTGTTTCTAACTCAAACACAGGTAACTCAGCATTACCTTATTTTGGTTATATATTAGTAGAAAGTGATACCGCTGTAGTATATTTTAATGGCATAAACCTAGAGACGCTTACAAGCAAAAGAACAGCAGTAGCTAACTCTAGTTTCTATATCATACAATTTACCAATACTCAGTTAGGAAATCCATTGGATTTAAACTTTTCGGTAAATGCAAGGGTAAACGTAGCAATGGTTGAGTCTGGCGGAGGATATTCAATGTCCTCTTTTATATCTTCTATTGCCAATACAATGCCTCCTCCGGGTGTTACCTCAAACTGCTTACCAGCAACTTTTACTGCACAAAGCGGCTTTACTTCTTATCAGTGGTATAAGGATGGCACATTGGTTAGCGGGGTAAATACTCAAACATATTCACCAACACTTACTGGTAACTATAGCGTAGCAGGTAATAGTCTTTCTTGCGGATCCACTTCTATATCTCCAACAGTAGCTGTTAGCGGAAAGCCAAATGCTGGTGCAGATCAAATTGCTTGTTCAGGAACAACGGTTACCCTAACAGGAACAACGCCAACAACTGCAACATGGGGTGTTCAGACTGGCAATCCAACTGGCGCAACCCTAGGAAGCACTAGCAACGGTATTGCCTCTGTTGTTTTGGCAAATACTGCTTTAGGAAATTATAATTTTATTTATAATGCAGGTTGTACAGATACTATGACGGTTGTAGTAAAAGCAACTTCTACCAGCACAACAAATGCTACCATCTGTTCTAATGCTTCTTATACATTTAATGGAGTTACTTATACCACATCAGGAACTTATGTATCGCACCTTATCAACAAAGCAGGATGCGATAGTGCAGCAACGCTGAACTTAACCGTAAAAGCAACATCAGCAAGTACAACTAACGCAAGTATCTGTACAGGTAGCTCATATAAATTTAACGGAACTAACTATACAACTTCAGGCACTTATACAGCACACCTTACAAACAGTGTAGGATGTGATAGTGCGGCAACATTAGGGTTGACAGTTAACTCGCCTTCTACTTCTACTACTAATGCAAGTATATGTAGCGGAAGTTCTTATACCTTCAACGGAACAAGTTATAATGCGGCGGGAACTTACGTAGCACACCTTACAAATGCGGTAGGATGTGATAGTGCAGCTACTTTGGTATTGGCAATTAAGGCTTTAAGTACATCTAATACAACCGCAAGTATTTGTAACGGAACTTCCTACACATTCAACGGAACAGCCTATACTACATCAGGAACTTACGTTGCACACCTAACAAATGCGGTAGGCTGCGATAGTGCTGCAACATTAGTATTGTCAGTAAAAACAAATACTTCTAGTACCACCAATGCAAGCGTAATAGCAGGTGATACCTTCACATTCAATGGAACGGGTTATACCACTGCGGGTACTTATACAGTACATTTGACTAATGCTGCTGGTTGTGATAGTGCCGCCACATTGGTGCTAACAGTAACCACACTTTCATCCACTGCTGCAAGTATTTGTTCTGGTAGTTCATACACATTTAACGGAACAAGCTACAATACATCAGGAACGTACACTGCTCACCTAACCAATAGCAAGGGTGGAGACAGTATTGCGACATTAGTATTGACAGTTAAGCCTACAACGACAAGTACAACCAATGCAAGTATCTGTAATGGCGGATCTTATTTATTTAATGGATCATACTATACTACTGCTGGCACTTATACTGAGCACCTAACAAACAGTGTTGGTTGTGATAGTACGGCTACATTGGTGTTGACAGTAAAAGCACTCAGTACAAGCACTACAAATGCAAGTATTTGCCCAGGTGGTTCTTATACATTTAATGGCACAAGCTATACTACACCTGGAAGTTACTTGGTACACCTTACTAATGCAGTAGGTTGCGACAGTTCTGCCACATTAGTATTGACAATAAAATCTACTTCTACCTCTACTACCACAGCGAGTATTTGTTCTGGTAATTCTTACACATTTAATGGAACTGCTTATACATCAGGCGGAACTTATGTTGCACATTTAACAAATAGTGTAGGTTGCGATAGTGCTGCTACATTGGTTTTGACTGTAAAAGCAAAAACAAGTTCTACCACTACAGCAAGTATTTGCGCTGGAAGTAGTTATACATTCAATGGAACAGCTTATTCAAGCACAGGAACGTACACCGTACATTTTACCAATACAGTAGGTTGCGATAGTTCAGCGATATTGTCACTTACAGTAAATGCTAACCCAACAGTTGCAGCTATCTCTGGTGATGCTGCAATCTGCGCAGGTAGTACAAAGACATATACTGATGCAACAACTGGTGGTGTTTGGACATCTGGAACACCAAATGCCGCAACAATAAATAATAGCGGATTGATAACAGGTGTTAATGCTGGATTGACTACAATAACCTACACCGTAACTAGTGCTGCGGGTTGTGTCACTTCAGTAACTAAGTCATTAACTATAAACTCTGTGCCTGCGGTAACACCAATAACAGGTAATTTGAATGTTTGTGTAGGTAATATCACAACCTTAGCTGATGCGGCAACAGGGGGAACGTGGACTTCAGGAAGCACAGGCGTTGCAACCATTAACACAGCTGGCATTGTTACTGGTGTAGCAGTAGGAAGTTCTACAATAAGCTATACACTTTCTAGTGCAGCAGGATGTAGTACAACAGTCACTGCTACAGAAACAGTATCAGGGCCAACTACATCAACTACAATTGCTACTATATGCTCAGGAGGTTCGTATTCCTTTAATGGAACAAACTACACCACAGCAGGAACATACACTGCACACCTGACAAATGCAAATGGATGTGATAGTGCTGCGAGTTTGAACTTAACTGTACTAGCGAGCTCAACCTCTACAACAAATGCTAGTATATGTAATGGCGGTTCTTACACTTTCAATAGAACAACCTATACGAATGCTGGAACTTACGTTGCTCACTTAACAAATAGTGTAGGATGTGATAGTGCCGCAACATTAGTATTAACAGTTAAGTCTTTAAGTACTTCTACAACAAATGCAAGCATCTGCAATGGCGGTTCATATACTTTTAATGGAACAACCTATACTAATGCTGGAACTTACGTTGCACACTTAACTAACGCTGTTGGTTGTGATAGTGCAGCAACATTAGTATTGACAGTAAAATCTTTGAGTACTTCTAGCAACAGCATCATCGCATGTTCTAGCTATGTTTGGAATGGTAATACTTATACTGCAAGCGGAACTTACACTTATAAAACATCGAACGCTGTTGGTTGTGATAGCACTGCTACTTTGGTTCTTACTATCAATCAGCCAACTACTTCTTCTACAAGCATTACTTCATGTTCTAGTTATATCTGGAATGGTACAACATATACCACCAGTGGTACTTATACTTATCATTCTTTGAATGCTTTAGGTTGTGATAGCACAGCTACTTTAAATTTAATTATCAAT
>JANYEX010000166.1 GCA_025359725.1 Chitinophagaceae bacterium
AACATTTGCTCAGGGTGTGTGTTGGTCATATCAGTGTTTATTGCGCATGTGAATTGTACAACTTTTTTACAGTGACCGGCTGAGTGACCGGCTGAGTGACCGACCAAGAAAGCAGGAATAACGTTTATTCATCACTATCACTCTCACTCTCACTTTCGTCTTCCAGAAATTTCCACTTACTTTTCCCGTAACCCTGTAACCGCTCATAGAAGTCTGTCTCACCACGCTTATCAGGTTTGTCATAACGTAAAATAAATTCTTGTTTCCCAACTGCGTACTCAATAATAGTACCGTTGAACCATTTCTTGAGACTTGGCCAGTACACCATAATACGCTTTCCTATCAACCGTTGTACATTTGCTGGTAAGTTACCACGGTTTGTAACTCCAGCCGTCTTCCTCCTTTCAGTTCTCTCTTGAGCCTGTGTGTATTCTGGTACCTTCATTGGTACAATAAATATGCCTTCTCTCCTATCTTGGGCTCTCTGTTCAATTACTTCTTCCATTAGTGGGTGTTCATCAAATCTTTGTGGCCTTCTCTGTGCAACAACTACCAATGTCTCTTTATTTATTGGCAGTAACTCATATCTCTGAAATACTATTGGTAGCACTAGTCCATTCACATCCTTCAGTTTGTATCTCCCATTTCCACTCCCAGACACCACTGTAAATATTGCTCTACTCCAATTTGCTTTGTATTTTTTTGCAAATTTATCCTTTCTGTGCTTCATATCAGGATTAGTATAGTTACTAATTCTGACACTTTGTCCCTTTTCTAATGGTTCCAACACAGGTGTTCTTATCTTATCTGCTTGGCTTTGTATGTTACGTCCTACCACACTTATTACTTCATTGTTACTTGTGTTGTACACTTCCACAGGTCTCTTCCTTGTTGTACTATGTGTTGCATTGTTGTATCCCTCCAATACCTTTGGTATCAAGTCCACATATGTCTTGGTATTGTAAATGCTCATATAGTGAAACAGTCTTTGCTTAATAGTCCTATTAAACCTCTCAACCCCACCTTGGGATGTTGGCTTGTATGGTTGACTCCTTACATGCTTGATCCCAATTCCTGTCAAGAATGTTGTGAATGTATTCACTCCAAATTCTGGACCATTGTCTGACTGTATAATCTTAGGCTTTGGATTATTAGTGAAATGATCTCTTAGTGCTTTTATCACACTTGCAGCAGTCCCATCTTTCAATGCAAATGCAAATGCATACTTTGAGAACAAGTCCACCATTGTTAATATCCTAGTCACTCCATTATTCCACCATGGTAGATTAGCTCCACTCATATCAATAAGATCAACTTGGTAGTGCTGTAGGTTCCTGTGTGTCACTATTGGATGCACTATCTTATGTTTGATTGATGGGAGGTGTATCTGATATGCTTCTTGTTGTAATAGAAAGTCCTGTACTCTCCTCCTTGATATCCCTACATATCTGTCTGTCACTACTTCATAGAACCTATCTCTTGAATTTATTGATGTGACTGGATCTCTGTACAGATTAGTTAATACTTCATCTGTCCTATTCTCTGGCACTAGTAATTTGTTCTCATGCACTATGTTGCCATTCTTATCAATGCTCAGTACTTTAGCTCGTGCTACAAACCTATCTAGTCTTGCTGGTAAGTACTTTGGCTTCACTCCCTTTGTGAGGTAATTATGCATGTTATTGTATTCTGGCTGATCCCAGTTCACAGCATTCACCTTATGCATTTATTAATGACATATTTATCATACTCTCTTTCCTGTAAGTAACAATCGAAACATCTATCATTGTCACAAATATACATTCCTTCATATTCTGTGTGCACCTGTCCACTCCAATGCCAACTCTTTAGCACTCTCTTCCTATACACTCCTGGTAAGAAACAATATCTACAACTATTTTCCATTTTCTATAGCTTCATATATTTTTTTGCAGTAATCCTTAGTAAAGTATTCCCCAACATAGTCATAACAGTCTCCCTTCTGTATCCACATTGGATATGTTCCATGCTTTGTCTTGACTCCTACCAAGTACATTTACTATTGTCCTATCTCATTTATACTAACACTATTGTTATTATTGATAATAGCAATAATTTGATACAGTCCCATTAAGTACCTTGGACATCTACTGATAACCAGGGGGAGGTCAATAATAATTCTCTATATAATACATCCCCTGGTTATCAGTAGTTGTCCTATCTCATTTATACTAACACTATTGTTAAGTTGGCCACCAA
>JANYEX010000207.1 GCA_025359725.1 Chitinophagaceae bacterium
CACAGGTCACTTCCACAACTTTTAAGTGACCTATTTATATGCACAGGTCACTTCCACAACTTTTAAGTGACCTATTTATATGCACAGGTCACTTCCACAGCTTTTAAGTGACCTATTTATATGCACAGGTCACTTCTACAACTTTTAAGTGACCTATTTATATGCTTGTCAAAGTGTTCGGATGCTGTTAGAAGATGTATCTCGAAGTGGCGGATAAACGGATATTTATCCCGATAATGCATGATAATAAGTTCTTACATTCGGCTTTTGATTAGTAATTGAGCTTTAGTTGACAGAACAACCTTGCCAGCCACATTCTCAATACTTATTCGTTAGCTAATTTCCCCCATTCCTAGTCATTGATATATCTTTACCCAATGAAACAACGGTTTTATTTTGATACCTCAGTTTTTGGTGGGGTATATGACATTGAGTTTGACGAACCAACTTTACAGTTATTTGAGAAGGTGAAACTGGGTGAGATTACTTGCATGTATTCTGATTTGACAATAGGGGAGCTTGAGAATGCTCCTCAAAAAGTAAGGGACTTTTTTAATGAACTTCCTTTTGAGAATTTGGAAAATGTATTTATAACTGATGAAAGTCTGGAATTAGCTAAGGAATACATAAATGAGAAAGTGGTTGGCAAAACTAGTTTTGACGACTGTGTACATATCGCTTTAGCAACAATCAATAAAGCGGATATTCTTGTAAGCTGGAATTTTAAACATATCGTAAACATTTACAGAATAAGAGGGTATAATTCTGTAAATTCGCAAAGAGGGTATAAAATATTAGAAATACGTTCACCTAAAGACATTGTAGATTATGAGAACGATTAAAGAAATAAAAGAGAAAGAGTTTGACACGGTCAAAACTTTCAGGACTATCAAAGAGAGAATATCTCTTGACATAGCAGATATGACACTGGAACAAATTAAAGAATATTTAAAAAGACAAAAGTCGGTTAACATTTCATCCCAACCGCCAGCGCACAGCATCAGTGCAAATATGGCTGGCGACGTGACAAATTCGGCTTAAGTGGTTTCTTTTAGCTCAGCTAGTAAAAGTGTTCGGATGCTGTTCGAAAATGTTAGCGAAGCGCATCTCGAACTGGCAGGCTTCAAGGAAAAACCCGCTCGTGCATAATATTATCCTCTATCGCTAGACCTTCCTGCTAATGTTAGATTGCTTCGTGCTTACAATGACGTGGACATTAAAATTTACAAGGTGCCCATCGAAAATCAGCTTGTCAGGCTGAGGCATTAATCAGCGTTTCTCGAGTTTATTGAGATGACAAAATATCCTCTTCGAAAATCAGCAAGACTGTCTCCCTGAGCCTGTCGAAGGGCAAACATATTCAAAAAGCTGCTATTGTTTTTAAACAATTAAGCCACTTGTCATTAGCAGCTTATCGAAGCGCAATCAGGTTAAAGTATTATCCCGACTTCGACCGGCTCAGTCTGACAAGCTGATTTTCGATGGGTTCCTTGTAAAGTTTAATCTTCAAGTCATTCTTAGGCACGAGAAATCTAGTAAAATGCAAAGAATATCCAAATAGTTAGGGTAATTTTCCATTAATCTAGTTATACTTCTCGTGCCTCTAAAGGACGATTTACTGTTTTTGAAAGTGGTTTGTTGCCTAGAATGAATTTCCGAAGAGGTCTATTATTTCGATGCTTATAATAGAGAAAATGTACAAAACAGTTTCTTTATTTATCACTAAATGTGAAAACAGAAATCTATTCTCACACAAAATTTAGGATAACCATCAATATTAATAAACCAAATAAAATACAAAATACACCCGTATCTCTGCTTTGGTTTTTATAGGATATTCGATTTTAAAACGGGTCTAGATTTCTATCTTGGTTTTTTTATGCCTTTATCTTTTCTAAATTTAGCTAGTCAAATCTCAGTCTTTCCATAAATTCATACCTTTTAAAATAATTTTATTGGCTACTTAAACTAATTATTGACGTTTATGTCTTTTATTTACACAAATTATGCTTTTATGAGATACGCTATTTTAAAGCGAACTTTTTTTACCGCTGCAATTGTTGCAGGGTTTGCCGTTGGAAGTAATGCGCAAGAGTCATTACCCATTGTAAAGGGACCATACAACCCTGCCGATACGGGAAGTTTTAGACAATACAAATGTCCTGAATGGTTTAGGGATGCTAAGTTTGGAATCTGGGCACACTGGGGACCACAAGCTGTACCTAGACTTGGTGATTGGTATGCAAAATCGTTATATATCCAAGATGAGTACGACAGGAAAACTAAATCTTTTAAGGGGAAACCCAATCCAGACTATACCGACCACCTTGAAAGATATGGACATCCCTCAAAATTTGGTTATAAGGACATTATTCCATTATGGAAAGCTGAGAAATGGGATCCAGATTATTTAATGAAATTGTATAAGAAAGCGGGTGCAAAATACTTTGTGAGTATGGGAAGCCACCATGATAATTTCTTTTTATGGAACTCTAAAATACACCGTTGGAATTCCGTACAAATGGGGCCTCACAAAGATGTGGTCGGTACTTGGCAGAAAGCAGCTAAGAAAGAAGGATTGCATTTTGGAGTATCAGAACATTTGGCTGCCAGTTACACTTGGTTTCAAACAAGTCATGGTGCAGATAGTACTGGTTCTTTGAAGGGAGTTCCTTATGATGGTAATGATCCTGCAAATCAAGATTTATATCATACAAAAGCGGCAGCTAATGACAATGGTTGGTTGACAACAAACCCTGAATGGCACAAGGAATGGTTTGATGATGTAAAAGAATTGGTTGATAACTATCATCCAGATTTGTTGTATTCAGATAGTAGACTTCCTTTTGGTGATACTGGTAAGGCAATGCTTGCTAATTTTTACAACGGCAATATAGCATCAAACCACGGTAAACTTGAAGCAATTTACAACTGTAAACAACCCGCTGATGGAACATTTGTAAGAGACATTGAGCGTGGGGTTAATGACAGCATTGCAGAATTCCCTTGGCAAACTGATACTTCAATCGGAGATTGGTTTTATCGTAATGGACAGAAATATAAAACTGCCTCTGAAATCATACAAATGTTGGTGGATATAGTTAGTAAAAATGGCAACTTACTAATCAACATCGTACAAACGCCAGAAGGTGATATTGAACAAGATATGGTAAATACGCTTGAAGATATTGCCACTTGGACAGGTGCTAACGGTGAAGGCATTTATGGTAGCCGCCCTTGGAAAATATTTGGTGAAGGACGTTCAACAGTAAGTGGACAAAAAGGATCTTTTGG
This sequence comes from Chitinophagaceae bacterium, assembly GCA_025359725.1. GTDB lineage: Bacteria > Bacteroidota > Bacteroidia > Chitinophagales > Chitinophagaceae > Parasediminibacterium. The sequence continues at coordinate 3,295 of JANYEX010000207.1, forward strand.
TGGATTGAAAGATGTACGTACTTATGCAGCAAATGATTTCCGTTTTACAGTTGCTAAGGACGGCACATTGTATGCTTTTGAGTTAGAACAACCCATTAGCGACGTAAGCATAGTTTCCTTAGGAAAGAATGCCAAATTAGTAACAAAAGAAATTGCTTCTGTTAAGTTATTAGGTAGTGATGAAAAACTAAGTTGGAAACAGGGTGATGACGCTTTGGTAATTACTAAACCAGCAGACTTGCCTAAATGGAAAACACTAGCTTTTAAGATTTCATTCAAGAAATAATAAAGTAAATCTTCATTAAATAAGAAATGCAGCTACCAAAGTAATTTAGTAGCTGCATTTTTATTTAGTTTATTCTCAAATATACTCAACACAATGAGGTTTGCTACAAAAGCACCAATCAATTACCACATAGTCACAATAGCCAAATAAGAAAAAGAAAGATAAGCAACGTTGCACTCATAGTTCACATAGATTTAAGCTTGCTAAATGTCTTTTTTTGTGTACTTATGTAAACTAATATCAAATACTATGTGCCTTATGTGGCTATGTGGTAATTTTTTAATTATTGCAAAGCAGAATGTGTTTAGTATATATGCTGTGCAGTAATTTCTAAAACAGCACTCGTTAAGGTTTTATTGAGGAATGAGTTTAGTCCTACTTTCATTAGGTAATCGCCACTGAAAATACTACCACTTTGTTTGCATTAAGGTTTGCCATCGGCAAACAAGTTTATTTCTTTTATTAAATATTTCTTTGTAGGATTTAACCCTTTTAATGATACAGGCGGAAATACTTTGTTTTAGTATGCCTAAATATTGCACAGATTCAAAACTATGTTTCAAATTTTCAAAACCATGTTTCAAATTTTCAAAACTATGTTTCAAATTTTCAAAACCATGCTTCAAAATTTCAAAACTATGTTGCAAAATTTCAAAAAGATGGACTTTATAGTTACGAAAACACCCTATTTAAGGGTATATAAAAGCCAAAAAAAGTATCAAGATTTTTCTTCAAAAATTAGGTTACTGAAATATTCTGCTTTTTAGGTCAATTATTTCAACTTTTTTATTGCTCTAAAAAACTATTTTACACCTGAAACGGGGAAAAAGCCCTCTTTTTTAAAAATAGTTTCTTGCGGTATGGATTAATAAGATTACCTCTGTGGGGCTACAACAAGTATTTTGCTTGCTGCCTAAAAAGAAAATTATGAATTTAATCATCAAAGCATTACTTACATTCATCAAAAAGATACCCGAAGAAAAGTTTACTTTCGGCAAAGGCGTTATCACTGGTATTGGCAATACGATTGGCCTGTTCTTAAACCTTCCCTACACCATTGTTGAATTGACGGGATTGAACGGGGCACTCGACACCGCCATTGCCGCTGCTGATTTGGGTACTAAAACGGCAAAAGCTGATTTGAAAACCGCCATCAAAAACTGGAACAAGGCATTTAGAAAAACGGCAAACTATGTAAGCGTAACGGCTGATGGGGTAGAAACAGTTATTGTAGGTGCGGGTTTTGAGGCAAGTAAAGACGTATCGGCGGCGGGATTGATTCCTACTTTGTTCCTTAATTTTAAACTAGCTACCTCAACCATCAAAGGATTCTTTAGGGCATCAGTTTCAGCATTAAAGGGAATTAGAGGTGTTAGATATGTTTTTGTAACAAGCCCCGCTGGTGTTAGTATCACTATTGTAAACAATACCTTGGTAGTAACAAATGCAGGTGTTTCTACTTATATAAAAATTAGCACAGTGCGTTCAGTAGCTTTTACAAACATCCCAAATGTAGCAATGAGTGTTACCGCATTTGGAGTAAACGACAAGGGCATGGGGCCAATGACCACTCCTTTACCTACAACGCCGCAGGGTTAGTAGTAAGTCGTTAGGAACGGAAATCGCAAGTGGGGTAGCTTACTTGCGATTTCCGTTTCTTACGTTTAACGATTCTTCCTAGCGAATCCCGTTCCTAACGAATCCCGATTCCCGCTTCCTACACTATCTGATTCTCTTCCAGTTTAAGCGAAGACTGTTTATTGCTAATACCACATCGCTACACCCCATTAATAGTGCGCCAGCAGTAGGGGTAAACAAACCTATTGCGGCAAAAGGAATGGCGATAATATTGTAAAAGAAAGCCCAGAATAAATTGCCTTTTACGGTGTTGTATGTATGCTTACCCAACTGCATTGCCATGGGTAGTTTTTGCAATCCATTGTTCATCAGTACTACAGATGCACTCTGTATTGCCAATTGCGAGGCAGAACTTAGGCTGATACTGATAGTAGCTTTCGCTAGGGCAGGGGCATCGTTTATTCCATCGCCTACCATTACAGTTGGGGTGGTCTTGCATAGTTTTTCAATGGTGTCTAGCTTTTGTTGTGGCGTTTGTTCGGCAATAACTTCGTCTATCCCTAGGGCATCGCCTACCAACTTACACTTAGCCATATTGTCGCCACTTAGTAAGATGGTCTTTATGTTTTCTCTTTTACAAAAAGCCATTACCGCCTTTGCTTCTTCCCTTATTTCATCGGCAATATCTATCCAGCCAATTATCTGCTCGTTCTTTTTTACATATAAATGGTGGCTTTTATCTTCAATAGTTTCATCAATCTTTGCCGAGCCAATCATATAAGTATTCCCTTCTTTATCAATGGCTTTCATCCCCAAACCTTTTATCTCTTCTATCTTTTTCCATTTAATAACTTCAGCCGTCTTCCACTCCTTAGCAATACTTTTAGCAATGGGATGGTTGGAAAACTTTTCGAGGGAATAAACTATTTTTTGGAAGTCAGGAGTCGTTAATCGTGAATCGGTAGTCGCAAGTTTGGGGTCGATGTCGCCACCTAGCGATTCCCGATTTACGATTCCAGTTTCTTTCACTTCCGATTCCCGATTTCCGATTACCGTTTCCTCACCTGCAACTAATAACTTGTAACCTGAAACCTTAAAATCCCCTGTTGTCAAAGTACCTGTCTTATCAAATACTATTTGTTTTATCTGGGCAAACAGTTCCATGCTTTCTGGCTGGGTATAAAGGATGCCATGTTTTGCAGCCCGTCCCAAACCCACAGCTATAGCAGCGGGAGTTGCTAATCCCATAGCGCAAGGGCAGCTTATTACTAGTACAGCAATACTACGCATCAGGCTTTCTTCGAAGGTTTGGTGAATAAAAAAGTAGTTGATTCCAATAGTAAGTAGGGCAATACTTACCACCACTGGCACAAATATGGCACTTATCTTATCTGCCAATAATTGCACTGGCGGCTTTTGTCCTTGCGCTTGTTTCATCATGGTCACAATGCCATTCATCACCGTATCTTTTCCAGTAGCTGTAACATAACACTTAACCGTTCCGTTGGCAACAACGCTTCCTCCAATCAAGGTGTCGCCTTGTTTTTTAAACAATGGCACACTTTCCCCACTAATAATGGCTTCGTTCAGCTCGGCCTCACCACTCAAAACCTTACAATCCATCGGTACTTGTTCGCCAGTTTTTATCAGGATAAGGTCACCAACTTTCAGGTGGATATTTTCAACTGGAAATATATTTTCATTGTGGGCATCATCGTAGGCAATCATATTTGCTATCACTTTCTGCACCTTCGTCATCTCATGAATAGCTTTTTCTGTCTTCGCAACAGAATAATCCTCCATCCAATTACCAAAGAAAACTATGTTGAGAATAGATGCGGCAGTCTCATAAAATAGTTTGTCCATATCCCCCGTAAACGTTCCTATCAAGCTATAAATAAAGGCAGCAGAAGCACCCAAAGCTATCAAAACGTTCATGTTGGGGATGCCCTTGGTAAGGCTTCTATAAGCACTTCTACCAAAGAAATTCATTCCTACAATCATTACTGGAAGGCATATAACTAGTTGCTGCCAGGCGTTGTGCAGAAAATGAAAGCCAAAAGTCATAGCCCAATGCCCTGCCATTAAGGTTAAGGTAAACGGCAAACAAAACCAGAACTTAGCTAGGTAAGTACCTAAGAATTTCTTTTTTACAGGAATATTTTCTTGAGTATCATCAACTACCCTATAACCTAAGTCAGTAATGTTTTTGCGGGCAATATCCAATGAACTTAGTGCATCAGGACTATCAAACAACACCTCACCAGTTACGGCATTTACCTGCACTTTCTGCATACCTTGTTTGGTCAGTAATTTATTTATGCTAAGCGCACAATTGCCGCAGGTCATCCCATCTACTTTCCAATTAATTGTTTCCATATCTACACTTGTTATAACTCGTACAAAGGTATCGTGTGGCTAACGCTTATTTGTTATAGGTAAAGGAATGTTTTTGTAGATAAAAGGGACAATTTGAATAAGAATATAAGTGATTTTATGATTCAAAACACATTTCCGTTAAGGTTTTAAAAAGAACATAAGGTTTCACAAGCAGACGGTTGGTGAAGAAAGAAACGAGAATATTTGTTTGATGGCAATAAAGATGAATGGTCTAAACCCTCCCGATGATTTAGGAATAAGCAGTTTAGGTTCGCCTACAGATGGTGGTATTTCTGGTGATGGTTCACCAACATTTTCCTTTTATGATGGAATGATTACTAGCAGGTGGGCTTGGTTATGTGTCAAAGAAGTTGAAGTAATTAATTTATGTGAAAGTTATGGTTTAACTAAATTTGGTGTGAGAAAGGGTTATTTCACCACAAGGGACACAAAGACTTGTTCAAAGTGGATAGACATCATTGACTGTATTCAGGTGCTGCGTTTCACTTAAAGGACACTAGGCTACTCGAAAACGTTGATGTTTACTTAGATAGTTCACGTTCAGTATGCCGTGTGTGCTTTGTGTTTCTAATTCCTTGTGTTCCTGGTGGTTAAGATTCTTCACACAAAATTTAGGATAACCAAAATTACAATAAAATTGCAGCGACAACTAGCCACCTGCAATTTTATTTGTAACCGACTTTTCCCAACGTCACTTATATTCAGTTCTACATCCGTGCTTTCAAGAACGCAATGGCTTTTGTGTGGGCATCTTCAGTGGCTGCCTTGTTATAAACAGGGTTGCTAGGGTTGGCAAAACCGTGGTTAGCATCGTAGCGATAGGTGGTTAACTGCTTGCCAGCTTCTTTCATGTCTTTTTCAAATTCATCTACAACCTTCGGTGAGATGTAGGCATCTAGGTTCCCGAAAAAGCCAATCACATCGCAATTGATTGTTTTTAAACGGGCAATATCTGTTTCGGGTCTGCCATAATACATCACACAACCTGCCGCTTGTTTGCCTGCCAATATTGTAGATTGTAAACTCCAGCCACCGCCAAAGCACCATCCCACCGTATAAATTTTAGCACTGGTGCCAGCGTAGGAAATAGCACCTTTCACAATGCTTTCTAGCCTTTCACTCTTAGCACTTTTCATGTAAACCATGGCACTGTCGGCAGTAGTGGCAACTTTTCCATCATACATGTCCAACGCAATTACATTTACATCGCCCAGTTCAGCAGAAAATGTCTCGGCCTCTCTTTTGATGTTGTCGTTTAGTCCCCACCACTCTTGTATTACAATCAACCATTTATTAGTTTTCTTTTTCGATTTGATAAAATAAGCATGGGCATCCTTACCATCTGGCGATGGATACGTAATGGTACTGCCTGTGGCGTTAGTTAGTTTGTAATAAGTAGGAAAATGATGTGCTTTACCAAAACCAGGTAGATTAGCATCTAATTCAATCTGGTCTTTTATAGTGTGGTTATAACAGGCAATATAACCTTCGGGGGCTAAAAAAGTAGCCTCTTTGGGTTTGAATGTATAACTTAACAAGGCTGCTGTAGCAACGGCAGCGAACACGAATAGCATTGCTTTCTTCATTTTATGTACTTTTATTTTCATTAATTGTTTATTAACATTATTAAATGCAGTATGTTCAAAAAGGAAGGTTTCATTTTGGGAAACGGCATTTTTACATTAGGTTTGCACGACTTCAATAGGTGTATTTCCAACCAATTTATTTTAGTCAGGGTAAGTTTCAATTGTTTTTACAACAAATCAGTGTTGTATTATTAAAAATGATTGTAAGGTGTTTATTATAGTTTTCTGGGTAAGATATTAATAGTAAAAGATAAATATATGGCAAAATACATTTTTGTAACTGGTGGTGTAACGAGTAGTTTAGGTAAGGGAATTATAGCGGCAAGCTTGGCTAAGCTATTGCAGGCAAGGGGTTTGTCGGTAACCATCCAAAAGTTAGACCCATATATTAATGTTGACCCAGGTACTTTGAATCCTTACGAACATGGCGAGTGTTACGTTACAGAAGATGGAGCAGAAACAGATTTAGACTTAGGTCACTATGAACGCTTTTTAAACACCTTTACTTCTCAGGCAAACAACGTAACTACAGGACGTATTTACCAAACGGTTATTAATAAGGAAAGAAATGGTGACTTTCTGGGTAAGACGGTGCAGGTTGTACCGCATATTACCGATGAAATAAAACGCAGGATGTTATTGTTGGGTAAGACTGGTGAATTCGATATTATCATAACAGAAATTGGTGGAACGGTAGGAGATATTGAGAGTCTTCCTTTTATTGAGGCAGTACGTCAGTTGCAATGGGAGCTGCCAGAAGAAAAGGTAATGGTAATACATCTTACCCTTGTTCCTTACTTGAAAGCTGCTAAAGAATTAAAAACTAAGCCTACCCAGCACAGCGTTAAAATGCTTAGCGAAACAGGTGTACACCCTGATGTATTGGTTTGCAGAACAGAAGAACCTTTGGGTAATGATATAAAAAGAAAAATTGCCTTGTTCTGTAATGTAAAACAAGAGGCAGTAATAGAAGCAATGGATGCAGCTACTATCTATGAAGTGCCATTGTTGATGTTGCGTGAGAAGTTGGATATTATCTGTTTGAAGAAACTAAAGATTACTGAATACAGTGAACCTAATCTAGACAAATGGAAACTCTATTTGGATAAATTGAAATATCCAAAGAGCAAGGTTACTATCGGTTTGATTGGTAAATACATCGAGTTACAGGATGCGTACAAATCAATCTTGGAAAGCTTTATTCATGCGGGTGCTATGAACGAAGTAAAAGTTCAAGTAATTAATGTGCATAGTGAGTTTATTACCAATGATAATGTTTCCGAAAAACTAGAAGGGTTGGATGGTTTATTGGTGGCGCCAGGATTTGGTACACGTGGTATTGATGGAAAGATTGTAGCCGTAAAATATGCTAGAGAAACGGGTCTGCCTTTCTTTGGTATTTGTTTGGGTATGCAAATGGCAGTGATAGAGTTTGCAAGAAATGTACTAGGACTAACGCACGCTCACTCTACTGAAATGGATGCTAACACTTCTGATGCGGTAATAAATATGATGGAAGAGCAGAAGAGAATTAAGATGATGGGTGGAACAATGCGCCTTGGTGCTTATCCTTGTCAGATTGAAGAAAACTCTTTAGCTTATAAAATATATGGCAAAACGACTATTAGCGAAAGGCACAGGCATCGTTACGAATTTAATAGCGATTACCTTGCCCAGTTTGAAGCTAACGGTATGAGAGCCACCGGTGTAAATCCGGATTCTGGCTTGGTAGAAATAATTGAAATACCAGAGCATCCTTTCTTTATTGGTGTGCAATATCACCCTGAACTTAAAAGTACAGTTGAAAGCCCTGCACCTTTGTTCGTAAGTTTTATTGGTGCTGCAAAAGAATATAACGAAAGAAGTAGCAGTATAAAAGCTGGTACTTTAAGAGATGCTTTGATTTAGGGTTATTGTGTATTTGTTAATTAGCTGATTATTAAGCGATATAGAATTTTCGTATATCGCTTACCCCTAAATTTGTAAATCTCATTTATGCAAGTACTCAACGACTTATCAAAATTACCCCACATCAACAATGCAGTAGTCACCATCGGTACATTCGATGGAGTCCATCTGGGGCATCAACAAATAATAAAACAGCTAAAGGAAACCGCTTCTAAAGTGGAAGGCGAGAGTGTTATTATTACTTTCAGTCCCCATCCTCGTTCAATTGTAGGTTCTTATGGCGGGCAGGTTGCTTTATTAAATACACTGGATGAAAAGATATTCCTGTTAGATATTGCTGGTATTGACCATTTGGTTATTGTTCCTTTTACAAAGGAATTTGCTAGTCAGACTGCGGAAGAATATTGCAAAGGTTTTATCCATCAGTATTTTAAACCTCACACTATTATAATAGGTTACGATCATCGGTTTGGCAAAAACAGAACGGGTGATTATCATTTGCTGGAAGAGATTGGTCTGGAACTTGGCTTTGACGTTAAAGAAATTGATGAACAGGTATTGAACGAAGTAATCATCAGCAGCACCAGAATAAGAAACGCCCTTTTGAGTAATGATATTGATACTGCTACTCAGTTTTTAGGATACCCTTATTTCTTTGAGGGTATGGTAGTAATAGGTAATCAGGTAGGCAGAACAATAGGTTATCCTACCGCTAATATACAACTAAACACGGATGAGAAGCTAATTCCTTCCGATGGGGTTTATGCCGTTACGGTAAGGATTAAACCCAATGTTGATACACAATTGTTTGGTATGATGAACATTGGTTTCCGCCCAACAGTGGATGGTAAGAAAAGAATAATAGAAGTAAATATCTTCGACTTTGATGAAAATATTTACGGTAAAACCGTACAAATACACGTTCACGCTTTCCTTCGTAATGAAGTTAAGTTTAGCGGATTAGATGCTTTGATTACCCAACTAGAAGGCGATGCGGTAAAAGCAAAAGAGCTTCTACTACATTTGGTGTAGCCTATTCTTCATTCTTATTCCCCACATAATTTCGCCATTTGTCTATCATCAAGCGCATATCGTCTGGTAGTTCTGTAGTAAAGAAAATGGGTTGTTCTGTTCTTGGATGAATAAAACCCAATGTTTTTGCGTGTAGCGCACATCGCGGACATAAATCAAAACAATTCTCTACAAACTGTTTGTATTTGGTGTAAATAGTTCCTTTCAATATCTTTTCGCCACCGTATTCCCAATCGTTAAACAGGGTATGACCAATGTGTTTCATGTGTACCCTAATCTGATGGGTGCGCCCTGTTTCCAACACACATTCCACCACAGTTACATAATTCAATCTTTCAATAACTGAATAATGCGTAATAGCATGTTTGCCAGTTTCGCCTTCTGGGTAAGCGGCAAACATCTTTCGATATTGTTGATGACGCGCAATATGAGCATTTACAGTACCCTTATCTTCTTCAAGATCGCCCCAAACTACTGCCACATATTTGCGCTGTACGGTATGATTAAAGAATTGCTTTGATAAATGTGCGGCAGCCATCGAGTTCTTAGCCATCACTATCAAACCAGTAGTATTTTTATCTATCCTATGCACCAACCCAAAGCGCGGCAGGGTTTCTTCATCAATCTCTGGGTTCTGTTGTAGCAAATGATAAAACACACCATTTAGTAGCGTACCCGAAAAGTTGCCCACCCCAGGATGCACCACCATATTGGCTTGCTTGTTTATCACCAGCACATCCTCATCTTCATACACTATATTTAGCGGAACAGGTTCTGCCTTTAGTATGGTATAATCAGGATTAACAAACGTCATCAACACAATATCATCACCCGGTTTTATACGGTAATTACTTTTAACTATTTTCCCATTAACGGTCAGAAAGCCAGCATCAATCCCTTGTTGTATTTTGTTTCTGGTAGCGCCTTCAATATGGTTCTGAATCCATTTATCTATACGCATAGGCTCTTGCCCTTTATCTACTGTAAAAGTTTTCTTTTCATAAACATCTTCGCTATTATCTTCCTGTACAAGATTTACATCCACATTCATACTGGCAAATATATACCACGAAACGGCTATCGGATAAATGTAAATGCACTAGGCAGGGCAAACACTAACAATATCTTTGGTGGTAACGTTTTAAAAGTCTCTATTTGAACGGAAAAGATTTCGTTTGTAAGTGTCTTTTAAACGAGGTATGGTTTAGGACAAACGAGGCATAATTGTAGCTAAATAAATTCTGTGAAAATATAATCAAAGCTTCCTGGCCTCAGAAGCAGGCTTCCGCCTATTATGCCGAAGATACTTAGCCTCAGTTGGTGTCTGATTGCCCTGTAAAACAATGTACAAAGCGAGTTAGGAAGAAATGGGAAGGGCATTCTTATTCACTTCGAAAATAAGGTTGATTGTCACGCTGAACTTAGTGAAGCGCAAGCAGGTTAAACGAACCATCCCGACTTCGACGGGATCAGTCTGACAGGCTTATTTGCGATGGATACCTTTTAAAATTTAAGTTGCTGCCTTTCTACAACACCCAAAAATAAATAAAAAAGCCGTTAATGCTAGGGGAGGAGGCTTTTGCAAAATAGACCGAAGCCTGGCTAAAGGGTAAGGAGTATTGGTTGATAATAACATTTATAAGGTATGCAAAGTGCAGCTACTAGATAGGATAGTGCTATACTTGCTTTTTAGTAATTTTAGGCTTGAAAAGTAGGGTCTCGAATAGATTTTTTTCTATAATGTGTAATTATTACACGATAAGTCAGATATTTACACCTAAAAACAATTGTTATGCTACTGAAAAAGATTTTTTCTATTGCTCTCGCAACATCTTTACTGTTTTCTATTGGGGCAAATGCTCAGGAATTAAACAGGGGGATTTCCTTAAATGCAATGATAGATGGACATCCTGCATGGATTATGCGGGGTAATATCTACGAGGTTAATGTACGTCAATATACACCAGAGGGAACCTTTAAGGCTTTTGCTAAAAGTCTTCCTCGCTTAAAAAAGATGGGGGTACAAACCTTGTGGTTTATGCCGATAAACCCCATTGGTATTTTAGATAGAAAAGGGGAGCTAGGTAGTTATTATGCCATCAGGAACTATAAGGCGATTAATCCAGAGTTTGGCACTATGAATGACTGGAAAGCATTGGTAAATCAATGTCATGCGATGGGCTTTAAGGTGATTATAGACTGGGTAGCTAATCATACAGCAGCCGATCATTATTGGTTACAAAGTCATCCAGATTTTTATGTTCAGGATAGTATCACCCATAAAGCAATCTCACCATTTGATTGGACAGATACTAGAAAATTAAATTATAAGAACCCAGAATTGTGTGATACCATGATTGCCACCATGGAATTCTGGTTGAAAGAAACTCATATTGATGGATTCCGTTGCGATGTGGCATTTGAAGTACCAAAGGCTTTCTGGACAAGGTGTATTGCTAAGTTGAGGAAGGATAAAAACATATTTATGCTAGCAGAAGCCTCTGAGCCATGGATTCATGAGGCAGGATTTGATGCTACTTACACTTGGTCAGACCTAAACGTGATGAAAGATATTGTTTTGGGAAAGCAAAATGCAACGGCATTGGATAGCAGCCTAAACAATACTGATAATACCTTTCCGAAGAATGCACTAAGGATGTTTTTTACCAGTAACCATGATGAAAACTCTTGGAATAAATCGGACTATGGCACTATGCCAGGCAAAACGCATGCTCCTTTTGCAGTGCTTACCCAAACCATGAAGCGTTCTGTTCCGCTAATTTATACTGGGCAAGAAGAACCACACTTGGATAGTATTAGTTTCTTTTACAAGAATACCGTTACGTTTGGTAAGTATGCTAGGGTGCCATTCTATACTAAGTTGTTGGCATTAAGAAAAAGGAATAAAGCCTTGGCTGCCAACGCATCTTATACCAAACTAAAAAGCGATACAGACAATAAGGTGTTTATTTACTTGCGTGAAAAGAATGGTAGTAAGGTGTTGGTTGTCTTAAATCTTAGTCCTGATGCTGTTACTACAAAACTATCTAACCCATCTATTGCGGGTGATGCAGAAGAAATATTTAGCAACAAAGCAGAAACTTTAACTGCTACTAAAACTTTTAAATTGGAAGGCTGGGGGTATAAGGTTTATGACTATAAAGCGAAATAAAGGCAATCTAATTATTGGAATAAAAAAAGGTGCAGCATAATCAAATGCTACACCTTTTTTGTTAGAATCAATAACTTAAAACAATTTCTTTAAGGGAATATACCAAGTTCGGTGTAGCTAAGTGCTACTTTATTGATAGCGCAAATGTAAGCCGCAGTACGCATGTCTGGGATAGTAGGATTTTCTTGCATTATCTCCATTATTTCTTGCGTTGCACTAATCATGGTTTCTTCCAATCCACTATGAACAAGATCTATTTCATCCGCACCATGTTCTATCAACTTTCTTGCTTTTGCACTCGCTTCTTTGCCAGTTAATAATTCCAGTTCTGTAAGGATATGGTGGTTCATGCTTTCTGTAAACCTCTTTTCCAAACGTCCGTAGCGAACATGGCTAAGGTTCTTCAACCATTCGAAATATGAAACAGTTACCCCGCCAGCATTTAGGTACATGTCTGGGATAACTAATATGCCTCTATTAACGAATACTTCATCTGCTTCTGGGGTCAATGGGCCATTGGCAGCTTCTGCAACTATTTTAGCTTTAATACGTGGGGCATTGTTACCATCAATTACATTCTCTAAAGCGGCAGGAATCAATATGTCGCAATCAAGTTCTAACGCATCACTACTCTTTGGAATAAAAGTAGAATCCTTAAAGTTATTGCCAGAGCCTGTAGTTTTTCTATGCTGAAACAATTCTTCCTCGTTAATGCCATTTTCATTGTAAACCGCACCTTCATATTCTGCAATAGCAATTACAATAGCACCATTCTCGCGGAAGAATTTTGCACAGTGATATCCTACATTTCCCAATCCTTGAACAATAATTCTCTTACCCTCAATGCCAGTAGTAAGACCAAGCTTTTTCATTGTATTGGCATTCTTACATACTTCCCTAACACCAAAGAAAACTCCAAGACCAGTAGCTTCTTTTCGACCGTGAACACCACCTTGAGAAATAGGTTTACCTGTAACACAACCTGCCGCATCTATCTCGCCGGGCTTTAAGGAAGCGTAAGTATCTACTATCCAAGCCATTTCTCTTTCACCTGTACCATAATCAGGAGCAGGAACATCAATGCCAGGACCAATAAAATTTTTCTTTACTAACTCAGCTGTATATCTACGAGTAATCTTTTCTAATTCGTAAGTACTGTGGTTACGAGGATTAATCTTTATCCCCCCCTTAGCACCACCAAACGGAACGTTTACAATGGCACACTTGTAAGTCATAAGACTTGCTAGTGCCATCACCTCATCCTGATTAACCTCGCCACTAAACCGAATACCACCCTTACAAGGAGTTTTGTGTTGAGAATGTTGGACACGATAAGCCTCTATTACTTCAATCCTTCCGTCATCCATCTTAACTGGGAAACGCATAGTGTATATGCTGTTGCAGGCTTTAATCTGTTCCAACAAACCCTTGTCCCACTTGGTATATTCTGCTGCTTTATTAAAGCTTCTTTCTACACTTTCAAAAAAACTATACATGGCTATTTAGTTATGAGTAATTAAATATGAACTATGAAATATTAGATAGTAGATATGAGATAGTAGATATGAGTTATGAGTTATTAGAGCCAGTATATGGGGTTTTATAAAACTCATATCTACTGTCTAATATTTCATAGTTCATATTTTTCCTTTTTCCAGTTTGCTTATTTTTCTATCTACGCTAATTAAATACAAGAAGAACCCAATCATTATTATTAGGATTACTGCTACTACAACTAATATCTTTCCATTGCTGCGCATTAGGTCGGAACTTGTTGCATTATTTCCTACGGCTGTTTGTGCGTTTACAATTGCAGTAACTAAAGCAAAAACAACCGTTGTTATTATCTTTTTCATTATTATTATTTTAAGAATTCGTTTCAATTAAAATTTGTACTCTTATTTTTAGTGTAG
>JANYEX010000221.1 GCA_025359725.1 Chitinophagaceae bacterium
TGGCATTCAGTTCGAAGAACCCGTACCCAACCTCTTTTCATTCAACAATCCTTATGGTGCTTGCCCCACTTGCGAAGGCTTTAGTTTGGTATTGGGTATTGATGAGGACTTGGTTATTCCTGATAAGAGATTGAGTGTTTATGAAAATGCTATTGCGTGTTGGCGTGGTGAGAAAATGAGCGAATGGAAGGATGCTTTTATACGTGGGGCTGGTGCAGCGAACTTCCCGATACATAAACCCATCATGGATTTAAGCAAAGAACAATACCAGCTATTATGGAAGGGGGCTAAGTATTTGCAAGGCATCGATGATTTCTTTAAAGAAGTAGAAGCCAATTTATATAAGGTGCAATACAGGGTGATGCTGAGTAGGTATCGGGGTAAAACCAAATGCCCCGTATGCGAAGGATACCGTTTGCGCCAAGAAGCATTGTATGTAAAAGTGGACACTAACCATATTGGCGAACTATGCGAGATGCAAGTAAAGGATTTGAAGGTTTGGTTTGATAAGATAAAATTGAGCGAACACGACACACAAGTGGCAAAGCGTATTTTGTTAGAGGTACACCAAAGGCTACAAACACTGATTGATGTTGGCTTAGGTTATTTAACCTTGAACCGCCTAGCTAATAGTTTAAGTGGTGGCGAGAGTCAACGGATACAACTTACCCGTAGCCTCGGTAGTAATTTGACAAATTCCTTGTACATTCTCGATGAACCTTCCATTGGTTTGCATAGCAGGGATACGGAGAAGTTGATTGGCGTATTGAAATCATTGAAGGCTTTAGGCAATACCGTCGTAGTAGTAGAACACGATGAAATGATGATGCGTGAAGCCGATTATGTAATAGATATGGGGCCGTTGGCTTCTCATTTGGGTGGCGAGGTTGTGGCAGCGGGTAATTATCAGCAATTGATTGATAACCCTAATAGTCTTACTGGCAAATACTTAAAAGGTGAACTAACCATTGATGTTCCTAAAGCGATAAGAAAATGGAATAGGAGTATTACGGTAGAAGGTGCTAGGCAAAACAACCTAAAAGACATTACGGTGGCATTTCCGCTGGATGTATTGTGTGTGGTAACAGGTGTGAGTGGAAGTGGAAAGACTACATTGGTAAAACAGATACTGTATCCTGCTTTGCAGAAGATGAAAGGAGAGTTTGCTGAGAAAGTAGGGCTACAAAAAGCCATCACAGGCGATGCTGATTATATCTCTCAAATAGAAATGATTGACCAAAACCCTATCGGCAAATCATCGCGCAGCAACCCTATCACTTACATAAAAGCTTACGATGATATTAGGGATTTATATGCCAAGCAACCCCTTAGTAAAGTGCGCGGGTTCTTGCCTAAACACTTTTCTTTTAATGTGGATGGCGGACGATGTGATGCTTGCAAGGGTGAAGGAGAACAAATCGTAGAGATGCAGTTCTTGGCGGATGTACATCTTACCTGTGAAGTATGTGGTGGCAAACGCTTTAAAGAAGAAGTGATTGAAGTAACCTACAAAAGCAAAAGCATCCACGATGTGCTGGAGATGAGTGTGGACGAATCTATTGCCTTTTTTGAGGATGAAAAGAACCTTGTTAAGGCAATTCAACCTCTGCAAGATGTAGGTTTGGGCTATGTAAAACTGGGACAATCATCCAACACACTCAGTGGTGGAGAGGCGCAACGGGTGAAACTTGCATCATTCCTTGGCAAGGGAAAAGGAGCGGGTCATATTCTTTTCATATTCGATGAACCTACTACTGGGCTTCACTTTCACGACATCAAAAAACTGTTGGCATCGTTCATTAAACTAATAGAACAAGGGCATTCGCTGTTGGTGATAGAACACAATACCGATGTTATTAAATGTGCCGACTGGCTAATAGACCTTGGCCCCGAAGCGGGCGATGCAGGTGGCAACCTTGTTTATGCAGGCATTCCCGAAGGGATAAAAAAGATAAAGGAAAGTTATACTGGAAAATATTTGTAATAATGAGTAGTCAGTAGTTTGTGGTAGGGCAAAGAGGGGATAGTTATCATAAAAGAGGCAGTTGAAAAGTAGTATCTTCTCAGCTGCCTCTCTACTTTCAACTTCTATGCAATCACTGCACTAAAGTAAGCTCCCCAAGGCCCGTAAGTTCCTTTTCTCATTACCCAACGGGCAAAGAAATAAACCGTCATTCCCTTTTGCGATAACAGAAAAGTCATTGCCGTTCCAGTGTCGTGAATGTTTATTTTCAGGTTGGCATCCCCCAATCCTGTGGGTGCCGGTTGGCCAATCTTATACCATAGTTCCATAAAGCCCACTCCGCTAGGTTTCCCTATTTTGCCCGTTGCAGCATTGCGCATGTTTATAATAAGTTGCAATGCCTCGCCATAAGTTATGTTTACCCTTGGTGCTTGCGTGGGGTCTGGCACAGGCGTTGTGGTTGTTTCTCGTTGATGAATGCCC
>JANYEX010000245.1 GCA_025359725.1 Chitinophagaceae bacterium
AAGCCTCCCTCGATTCCGGAGATAACTCTATCCTCTTAATTTTTCTTGACACCTTTAAATAACGTGTTATCTTATAATTAATTGTGGCTGACTACTTATGTCATATTATAACAAAGAAGTTAAATTATTTGAAAAAGGTAATCTTAATGCAATAAGATGTTTTGCTGATATTTTCTGTAAAACCTTAAATAGTGTGTATGAGTCTGAAGGGAAATCATTTCAATTATTTAAAGTATTAGATGCTGGTAAATATTATGCTTTGCATTTTGAATATAATAGAGTAGAAAATGAACCTATAACGGAAACAAGTGAGAATTTGGAGGAATATATAAACCAAATTATTCCAACAAGAAATGAAACACAACCTAGAAACCATATTCAACGAATAATGAAAGCCTATGGCAAAGACTGCATAATATTGGCTAAACCCAAGCAATTGCGCTATTGGCTGCCTTCTATTGCATTAAGGGATGCTGATGAATCGTTTGCTGACTATATAAAAGCCCGATACCATCATAATGCTTAGAGACTTAAAACCTTTATATCAGCCACCTAATTCATCAAGCCTTGATGTTAGCCCTAACCTTGAAGTGAATACTATATTAAGATTCATTGATGTAAATATTTCTGGCTTTTATGGTTATTATATAACAATAATGGATTCGGGTAAGGAAAATAGGATAAGTGAGTTTCTAGTAAAACATTTTCAACTTTGTAAAGATGAACAGGGTGATTATTTTCCATACGACTTCGGGAAGAATCCAACGCAAGCAACGTCAGACAGAGAAACCGATATAGGAGTAGTAGCTTTAACTAGGACTTCAAAAGATACAATAATTGAATTTGAAGCAAAGCGGTTTTCGGAAACTTCAGCCAACAAGGAATATGTTTGCGGAGAAAGAGGAGGAATAGAACGGTTTAAAAGAGGGCATCATTCTTCGCATCTTGTTATTTGCGGAATGTTTGGTTATGTACAAAGCCGCACTTCACAAGAATGGATTACAAAAGTGAATGATTGGATAGGAGAAAAAAAACAATAATACAGATTCAACTATTGATTGGACTGGTGGTAAAGAGCAATTAACAAATAACAAATCTTTTACAAAAGTCGAGAAGTTGTTTTCGAAGCATGTTCGAAAACAATCAAATGATTGTATTTCCCTTTGGCATTATTTCATTGATTTAAATTAGCATTTTTTTTTTACAGCTTCAAATCAATTAGTCAAATATTTGCTATTCGATTTTGTCTACTGTACTATTTACTATGCCCTTCAAGTATTCATATGCGCTGATTACTTGGATTTATTTTAACTAGTTCTAAATGTAACACTCATAAAAGTGAAAGATGTATAGTTATGACTTTAGTAATTATTGGAGGATAAAACTTCTGAAAGAAATAGTCTGCTTTAGTTATATCAAAGGATTTGTTTGTTTATTTTAAAATTCTACCATCCTTTAATCTAACGAATCCTAATTCAGACAATTTTCCTAGCCCCGATCAAATAACAATCTTTCGCCTTTTACCGATTCATTAAAAATACCATTTGCATAAGCTAAATGTCCACTTACAAACGTATGGGTAATGGTTGCTGGTATTGTAAATCCTTCCAAAGGACTCCAGCCACATTTGTACAGTATATTCTCTTTAGAAACCGTAAACGATTGGTTCATATCTACCAACACTAGGTCTGCCATATATCCCTCCCTTATAAAGCCTCGTTCTTTTATATCAAAACAGGTAGCAACATTGTGACTCATCTTCTCTACCACTTTTTCTATGCTAATTCTACCTTGTTGTACGTAGTAAAGCATCAATGCAAGACTATGCTGCACCAAAGGAAGCCCTGCATGTGCCTTTTCATAAGGTTCATCTTTTTCTGCCCAAGTGTGTGGGGCATGGTCGGTAGCTATTACATCTAACCTATCATCCAATAAAGCTTCCCAAAGTGCAGTGCGGTTATTCGGAGCTTTTATGGCAGGGTTACATTTAATCTGGTTGCCTAATCGTGCGTAATCATCACTTGTAAAGTGTAGGTGGTGTACACACACTTCGGAGGTTATCCTTTTATCTTTTAATGGGAGCATGTTGCCAAACAACTGCAACTCCCTAACGGTAGATATATGCAATATGTGAAGGCGACTATTAAATTTTTTGGCAAGTTGGATTGCTTTGAATGAAGATTCGAAACAGCCTTCTTCATTTCTAATAATAGGGTGATCGGATGGTTCTAATATTTCTTTTTCTGCTTTTAGGCGTTTTAGGTTTTCTTTTATGATGCTTTCTTCTTCGCAATGGGTTGCTATTAATAATTCACTTCCTTCAAATATTCTTCCTAAAACCAAAGGATTATCTACCAATAGATTACCTGTTGAGCTTCCCATAAATATCTTAACCCCACAAATCTCTCTTTTCTTTTTGTTGGTTTTTAATACTTCTTCTAGGTTATCATTTGCCGTACCCATATAAAAAGAGTAGTTAGCAAGCGAAGTATTGCTGGCAATACTGTATTTATCTTCCAATAATTCTTGCGTAAAAGCTGGAGGGTTGGTATTTGGCATTTCCATAAAACTAGTTACCCCGCCTGCCACAGCCGCCTTTGACTCAATATAAATATTTGCTTTGTGCGTAAGCCCTGGCTCTCTAAAATGCACTTGATCATCTATACAACCAGGCAATAAAAACTTGTTACTGCCATCTATTTCTATTACATCGTAATTAGTTTCTATTGAAGGGGCAATCTTCTCTATTCGCTTATTTTTGATTAATAAATCACCATAAGTGTTTTTATTGTCAGATACTATACAAGTGTTTTTAATCAGATAAGTACTCATTCTCTCTAAATTTTATCTGGCAAGATTACGATTTTTACATTAACCAGTTATCAGTTATGAGAAGCTTAAGTGAATAAGGCTAATAATATTTTAGAAAAATAAGAATGGGTATGAGAGTAATTAATGATTTTATAGTGAAATGTAAATAATTAAACTAATTGGTAAAAGTAGGTATATAAAAAAGGCGACTAAATATTTAGTCGCCTTTTTTAATTTTTTTATTAGTTCTCAATTAAGCTTTTTCGCTTTTAAAAGCAGGAAGAACGATAGCTGCTACTAACAAAGCAACACCACCTACTACTGAAGCACCACTCATTGAACTTGTATCAGTTGCATTAGAAGCTGCAAATGCGCTAACTGTAGAAACTGCGATAACACCCAAAACTGCGATTGATTTTACTAAACTTTTCATTTTACTTATTTTTTTTATTGATTTTTTAATTAAGCTTTCTCGCTTTTGAAAGCAGGAAGAACGATAGCTGCAATTAATAATGCAACACCACCTACTATAGTAGCACCGTTTGAAGAACTAGTATCAGTCGCGTTTGAAGCAGCGAATACACTAACAGAAGAAATTGCGATAACAGCAAGAGTTGCTATTGATTTTACTAAACTTTTCATTTTATTTTATTTAATTATTTTAAAGATGCCTAGCATTATTCAATATGTAAGCCAAAGGATTAAAAGTTTAGAAAGTTGTTTTGGAATAATATTTTTTTTATATATTAATATTTAGAGGCTTTATTTCTTTAAAAGAAAGTGGTTATGAAAATGATTTTTTTTAATACTGATTTTCTCAATTTTTTCTTAAAAATAATTAGGGGCGTATTTATAAATTTAGATATTCAGTGTTTTTATTTGTTATTTATTTATTTTAATTTATTTTCAGATTGCGCCAAAATGACTTTAAAAATAATTTTAAATTAAACTATTGTCGAATAAGAAACTTTGTCAGTCTTTTAAAATTGTGTCAAAATTTCCGAAAGTGACATAATTACTTATTTTAAAGCCTTAATTGATTCGAAAAACGAATAAACTTTACTAATTCATAAAATATGAAAAATATTGGCGTGCCAAAAAATGTTTATTGGAAGAATTTAGTGTTTGTCAAATATTATAGTAGTGTTTATAAGCTAGAGATTTCATTTTTTAAAAGTTTAACCAAGTTTCTTTACATTTGTGCCAGTTCTTTAGATTACTTATCAAGAAAGGCAGAGGGAATTGGCCCGATGAAGCCTTGGCAACCCAAGCAAATTCAACAACTGCTTAGAAGGTGCCAACTCCATCCCACAATAGGGAAGAGATAAGTCAGCGTTGGTTTTTAATTTTATTTTTGATGCCTCGGCATCTTACAATATAATAGCCCGTCTGATTTATTTTGGATGGGCTTTTTTATTTTCTTCTGTCTACATTTTGTAAGAATCTATGTAGAATATTTTTTAATGGTAAATGAGCGGGTCTTTTCAGTTTGAGAAAAGAACACTTCGGGTAATGACAAACAAATGTCAGATGCCCTTTAAGGAATATGTCGAAGATTTTTAAGTATCAGCAACCGTTTTTATTGGAGAATGGCAAGTGCCTACCCGAATTTCATCTTGTATACAGCACATTTGGAACATTGAATAAAGAAAAAGATAATGTTGTCTGGATCTTTCACGCTCTAACTGCTAATGATAATCCTTTGGAGTGGTGGCCTGGGCTGGTTGGTAAAGGTTTTTTATTCACTCCCGATAAGTATTTTATCGTTTGTGTAAATACGCCAGGAAGTTGTTATGGCAGTATTAGTCCCTTGGATAAAAACCCCGAAACAGGTAGCCCATATTACCATGACTTCCCTTGGTTTACCACAAGAGATATGATAAAAGCCTACCAGCTTTTAAAGAAAGAGCTAGGTATTTCTACTGTAAAGATAGGTATTGGCGGATCGATGGGTGGACAGCAATTGCTTGAGTGGGCAATAGAAGAGCCTTCCCTTTTTGAACATATTATACCTATTGCCACTAATGCCAAACATTCTGCTTGGGGTATTGCTTTTAATGCTTCGCAAAGAATGTGTATAGAAAACGATGTTACTTGGAAAGAGAAACACGCAGAAGCGGGCATCGAAGGCTTGAAAGTGGCGCGAGGCATTGCCCTTATAAGTTATCGAAATCATGATACCTATACAGATATGCAGCAGGGGATAACTAGTGAAACGGCTTCTCTTCCTGTGCATGAACAAATATTTAGAGCAGAGACTTATCAAAAGTATCAAGGGGAAAAACTTGCGAAGCGGTTTAACGCCTTTAGTTATTATTTTTTAAGTAGGGGGATGGACAGCCATAATCTGGGAAGAAATCGGATTTCGGTAGAAAGTGCATTGAAGATAATTACTGCAAAAACGTTGGTTATTGGTATTTCGTCGGATATCTTATTTCCAATTCAGGAACAAATCTTTATTGCAAAGCATATTCCTAATGGAAAATATGAAATAATTGATTCGCTGTATGGTCATGATGGCTTTTTGTTGGAGTATGAGCAAATAGAAAAAGTGATCAATCCCTTTTTGGGCGAATAGATAACCAATCTGCATATTACTAAGTAATATAACCTTTATTTTTCTAGTATATAGCCATCGTTAGCTATTGCAACAGGCTTCTTAAAGCTAGTTGACGATTTTTTCGTTTGCTCATTTCATCTACTGAACACGTCAGTAATTGAACTGAGCACCTCAATAAGCGAACTGAACTCCTCAGTAGATGAAATGAACATGCCGTAAGACATCATCCTTTACAAAAAACGATGGCAATACTTGTATAGAAAACATATTAAATAAAAGAATGCTTAACAAAATAAGAATGGGTAGCACTAACAAGTACTACCCATTCTTATCATCTAGATGTATCAATTAATTAAAACTTACGGATAGGTCTTATGTAAGCTGAGTTACTCTTCCAATAGGTATATTGAGTATAATTACTAGTAACATTAGAACTAAAGTTTTGTGCCCATGCCTGATTGGTACTACCTTCTGAAGAACTCCAATAAACATTTGCAGTGAAATTACCTAAGCTTTTAGTCCACAGATTATTGAACACGAGATCCAATTCACCTTTAGATGGCAGATACCAATCACTATAGCCATTAGCAGTTTGGCTTGCAATTAATGCAGCATAAGAACCAGATGCGCCTATTGTCGCAATGATGGTAGCAGTATTTGCAGCACCAGCGCCAATCATGGTATCAGTAGCATTAGTTGTTGGGAAAGTACCGCTAGTAGATTTATCCCACGGTGTCATACCTCCTGCGTCACTATTTGCAGCAATCAATCCGTGCTGACCAGTACCGTCTACGTAGAAAATAGTACCCCCGCCATAACTCTGCCCAATTTTGTAGGTAGTCGTACTTCTAGATGTAGTGAAAGACAATACATTACTATAACCAGCACTTTGCCAACCATTGGAGGCATAAGCTTGAAGATAATAGGTTGTACCAGCAGTTAAGCCACTTATATTGGTAGTGAAAGTATCTGACGTATTGTTTATGAAATTACAGCTTGCACTTCCAAGAGGAGCAGATCTAGGATTTGAATTTGTAGACCAATTAAATCCTAAACCATTATTAACAAAAGAACCGCCATTATAAGTAACCACCGCAACTGCTGTTCCACCAGTGCCATTAGCAGAGGGCGTGAAAGAAATTACTTGTACAGTTGGAAGACCTACAAGGTCTAATGCTTCAGTTGTGATTGTCAATTGATTTCCGTAACTAGTACCCGCACTATTGGTGGCAAAAGCCCTTGTATAATAAGTAGTGCTAGAAGTTAACCCTCTAATTGTATCTAAAAAGCTTCCTGTTCCTGAGCCAACACCCAAAACTGTGCTATTTGAAGTTGTAGGATTTGTTGTAGTGGAATAACAAAGACCATAACTTGTTACGGAAGAACTACCAATACTAGTAATATTTCCGCCAAGAGCAATATCAGACGAAGTGATATTGAGAGAAGTAGGCGAAGTTGTAGTTACTGTAGGGGGGAAGGAAGTTTGAGTTACTAAGGTAGTTATAGCAACTAAAGCACCATAGCTAGTTCCTACACTATTAGTTGCATACGTCCTAATGTAGTAAGTAGTGCTTGGGGTCAATCCATAAACTGTGGTAGAAAAGCTTCCTGTTCCAGCACCTACAGCTACGGTACTATTTGCAGTGGTAGGAGTTATTGTTGTGGTGGAATAGCAAATACCATAGCTAGTTACAGTAGAACCACCATCGCTTGTTACATTGCCACCACACACAGCAGTGGTAGGAGTGATAGAACTAGGAGTAGTGGTAGTTAGAGTTGGAGCCACGGAGGCATTACCCCAACTTGGTTTGCCGTTGCTCATAGTAAGTACGCTTCCATTTATACCAGCAGGTAATATAGCCCATTTAGAGCCATCCCAATATTGTAAATCACCTACATTCTTTCCCGGTTGAGTACCATTTGCGGCATACAATGCATAAGGTACACTTAGTATTTGACTTGTACCAGTAATAGTAAAGTTCAAACCACCAGTAAGATCAATCTGCGACTTAATAAAATAAACTCCGCTCGACCAATCGATTGCAGAAAATTTACCAGTCGTAAAAACTGCAGTACCAATTGCTATACTAAAAAGCCCGTTAGCATTTGTGGTAGGTGTATGCAATTCGCCATAAACAACCGTTCCATTTGCTGAATCTTTGACAATACTTACATAAACCCCAACTTGTGTATTGGCAACAAGCGCATTGCTGCTGTTACGAACAACTGCTTGGTAACTAATTAGCTGAGGCAGTTGTGCAAAAGCACCAGCAGAGAAGAATAGAAATGTAACTAGGTAGATTATTCTTTTCATCGTTTTTTAATTTTTAATAACTCTAAAAGATTTAATGGTTGAATTGTTTTGCCCCACTTGAAGTATATAGATTCCACTAGCAAGATTGGCGGTTGATATTACTGTTAAATCGTTGGTTACTAATTGTTGTAAGATAAACTTGCCGTCAATAGTGTAGAGGGAATATATAAGTTTTTTTGAGGCAGCATCTTTTATTTGAAGATTTAAAGTAGTTATTGTTGGGTTTGGATAAGCTGTTAGTTCATTATCGGAAGATACAAGAGATACAGCTATTGTTTTTGAATAGGTAAACTGCCCATTTATATCTGTTTGCTTTAGCCTGTAGTAGGAGATGCCAGCAAAAGGGGCAATATCTGTAGCACTATATTCTTGGTTATTACTACTCCCCTTACTTTTTACAGTTGCTATATCCTCAAACGTTATCCCGTCTTTAGAATGTTCTACTGTAAAGTATTCATTGTTTAACTCTAAGGCGGTAGCCCAGTCTAGCTGTACTTGCTTGTTACTAATTACTGTAGCTTTAAATTCTAGCAAAGAAATGGGTAAGTCTGCTGGGGTATATCCTTGTTGGATACCTTGAATTACTATTCCTCTGGATGAATTAATTGAGGTAAAAACAACCTCGCCTAAAGAATAGCTTATCGAACCACTACTTCCTTTCGCAGACCCACCAGAAGCAACAGTGCCACTTTGTGCGAGGGACTTAAAGGAAGCTATCAGGAGATAAAAGCTTCCTAATAATACTAGCCGTGTTATTCGCATAATTAATAATTATTATTGCAATAGTAGTTGCAATACTACAACAGATTGTTTGAATCAAACAGATTGTTAAAATATTTTCAATATATGCTAAATATAACATCTTATCAATGCCTAAAACTGATAAATAGGTGATTTGAATTCACACGCATTAATAGAAAAATATTTCTATTAATAAAAGCTATCGCTGGCTTAAGAGTGAAGTTAGTGGATGGCGTAAATTATTATAACCCATCATATCTACTTTTATAGCACCTACAGCAATAGGGCTTTCTATACGAATTGGAACATGATTGGCATCATCTGTTACCCATACAGTCATTTTTTCGCCACCGTCAAATATGGTTCCCTTTACAAGTAATGGTTTAAATTTAATGGAATTAAATGTTCCGTATTTAGTCTTTATTCTTTCTTTACCTAAATATTTTATATACAGATTATAGACGGCATTGTCTAAGAACATTGAGAAAGGAATCTTATCGTTTGGTTTGTATTTATTAAAATCAATATTGCGGGCGTAGTAAATTGAACTTAAAACGTCCTGCGAACAATTTGGAATTTGTGTAGTCCCCTTCAAAGTGGTCACAGTATTGTTTTCGTTATTAAAAGTAACATTCTCTGATTGCTTGTAACCCCCTTCGTCTATGTTACGTACAAACCTTTGAGGCTGAAGATTACCTGTATCTATATAACTTTCGTATCTATCCCTAACTTTAAAGATAAAATCGTAACTAGGATTACTAGACCCAACCCCTACCACATGGTAAACTGGCTTACCTGAATATTTCTCTATGTTTGCTGTAAACGTGGCATTGCCCGCATTTAGATAAAAGCCCATCACAGAATAAAAAACAGTATAGCTAATTTTTTCATCATTCTGAAAAGCTGTATTGCTGATTCCACAAAACTCGCTACCTGAACAAAGTCTCATTCCCATCAGTAAAAACAAAAAAGATATAAAAAATGATTTCATAAATATTATTTTCTCACAATTCGAAGTCCCAATATCAACAAACTACCTGCCAATGCAGGCACAATTAAATTAATTAACCAAATACTAGCCGCCGTTGCTAACACACCCAAAGAATTATTAGTTAATAATGAAAATAAAGCCATGCTTACCTTGCCTCTTATTCCTACTTCTGCCAATGCTATACTCGGTACAATTGTCATAACTAATAATTGTACAGTTGTCAGGCAAATAATCTGCCACCAACAGATATTAATGCCAAAGAATTGGTAAAGTAGTAAATACTGCATCACATAAACCAGATAACGGATGACTGATAAAACCAAAATAGTCGTCAATTCCTTGTTATGTAACGTTTCTAGTTTCTGAATAAAATAACTGTATTTAGATACATAAGGAATCCTTTCAAAAACCTTGGTTACCCACGCAAGGTTATAATAAAACAATACCAACAATATTATTGAAGAAAAGATTATGGTAATTAATCCCTTTGCCCACATTATTGACAAGGCATGGTTAGCAGTAGCTGCAGTACTCAGAATATCATAAACATATATCATCCCCCAAAAACCTATAAAAAAGGTAACAAGCAATTGTGCAACACTACCTACTGCCGATAATGATAATGCCCTAAGCCTGTTTCCATCTTCCATATATATCACACGCCCTACATATTCCCCAACCCTATTTGGGGTTCCTAATGCTAGTGCTTGCCCACTAAATACTGCCCTAAAAGCTCGTCTGAAAGATAATGATTGTATAGGTCGCATCAGCAATTGCCATTTCTTAGCTTCCAGTCCCCAATTAAAAATCATTAATAAACATACAACATAAACACGCCACTGTTGGGCACTATTAAAAGTGTTTAGTATTGTTTGCCAAGATTGTTTTACGTCTTTCTGTTCTACAATCTCTTGATAGATGCTGTAAGAAAGCCATAAAAAAAGTATTGGACCAACAAAATAATTAAGTAATATTTTCAGTTGTTTATTCAGGAGAAAAAAATTATTTAGTTGCAAAGAAACATCTATTGGGGATATATGGGACAAAGTGATGCTGAATAACTATTTTCACCACTTATAATACAACTAGGGCTGAGACAATTTACTACTGATGCAAGAAACAAATATAATTTTAGGGATAGATCCGGGTACACAATTGATGGGGTATGCACTTTTAAGAACAGACGGAAAACAGCCGCAGGTATTACTGATGGATGCATTAAAACTAACGAGCTACGAGGATATTTACGAACGATTAGAAAAAATTCATACCAAGGTTATAGAACTGGTGAGGCTATATAAACCAACAACTTTTGCTATTGAAGCCCCCTTTTTTGGAAAAAATGTTCAGAGTATGCTAAAGCTAGGTAGGGCGCAAGGTGTGGCTATCGCTGCTGCTATGCAAGCCGGATTAGACATTACGGAATACAGCCCAAAGAAAGTAAAACAATCTGTAACTGGCAATGGTAATGCAGATAAAGAGCAGGTGTGGCAGATGTTAAAGAATGTATTAAAGATTGAAGAAAAGCCCCAATATTACGATGCTACAGATGCCCTAGCTGTTGCTCTATGCCATCATTACCAATCTACATCTGTTTTGGGTAAACAGACTAAAGGACTGAAGGGATGGGAAGAATTTATTGCCAAAAATGCCGATAGAATTAAGAAGTGATTTAAGTTGTAGGTTACAAATTTCAAGATACCAGTAATTAGTGACAACTACATATTCCCCAATATCCTTTCCTGCACTTCTTTCATTTCTTCTTTGCTGAGGCTTAGCTTTTCGTTTAGTAGATTCATATCCTCTGTTTTATTCATTGGTATAAGATGAACATGCGCATGAGGCACTTCCAATCCTATCGTCAATATACTAACCCTATTGCATGGATATGCTTTCTCAATGGCTTTTGCAGTAGGCTTTGCAAAAGTTAATAAGTTGGCAAGGTATTCATCAGGCACATCAAAAAGCTTATCCACTTCTATTTTAGGCACTACCAACGTATGTCCTTTCCGCAAGGGAAATATATCTAAAAACGCTATAAAATGTTTGTTTTCGGCAAGCTTGTAACAAGGTATTTCACCCGCAATAATCTTTGAGAAAATGGTCATAAGTAAAAGTCATTTATATCAGTCAAATCATTTTATCATTTGTATAAAAAAGCCCCTACAAAAGTAGAGGCTCTAGTGCTTTATACAAATATCCTTCTAGATGGTGATAGCATCAATCTGAAACTTCATTTCGCCAGTAGGCGTTGTTATTTCGGCTATTTCGCCAATAGCTTTTCCTAATAATCCACTGCCAATAGGCGATGACGCAGATATCTTTCCTAGTTTCAAGTCAGCTTCTTTTTGACCTACAATCTGGTAAGTCATTACTTTTTTGTTCGCAAGATTAGTAATTGTCACCTTAGTAAGCACCGCAACTTTGCTAGTATCAATCGTGTTAGGATCAACAATTTTAGCTGTTGCAATAATGCCTTCCAGTTGTTTTATTCTAGCTTCCAGCATGCCCTGTGCTTCTTTTGCCGAGTCGTATTCTGCATTTTCTTTCAAGTCGCCCTTCTCTCTTGCTTCCCCTATAGCTCTCGATGCGGCAGGTCTGTCAATCCCTTTCATGCGTTGCAATTCTACACGCATTTTATCAAATGTCTCTTGTGTTACGTAGTCGCTCATGTATAATTTTGTTTAGACTGTTATTAAAAAAAATACAACGCCACAGAAAACTGAGGCGTTGTATCAGTACAAATATATAAAAATCTTGAGGAAGTAAATAAATAAATTGTTAATGTGGAGAAGAGGAACTAGATATGAATTACCAAATACAAGTTATCATGTTTTGTTGAGATGATAAACAGTATAAATTAAAAAATCGCAAGTGAGTTTCCTCTTCTTGCGATTTTTTTTGTCGTTAATCGGTAGGAACGACAGTCCCAAGTAAGCAACCCAAACTAGCGACTACCGATTCCCGTTCTGCCAATTAAACTCATAATTCATATCTCATACTTCCTTCCTAGTCTCCCGCCGATTTTGTTGTTATGGCACTCCACACCAATGCCTCATCATCCATACCTTTTAATGCCGCCGCAAACGGATATGCAACATTGGGCGTAAGCCCCGTAATTGTTAAACTATGACCATTGGCGTGCCTAAAAAACCAATCGTTAATGTTGGCTGGAGTGGCTCCTAAAGATGGTTTCCAAAATGCAAAAATGGTTCCGTGGGTGGAGTATATTGGTTTTGCAACGCTAACTTCCATCGTTCCAGCAATGTTTCCCCTTAGTACTTTAAAGTCGCTAGGAACATCCATTGTGTGGTGCGAAGGCAATTTTGCCAATACCAAACCAGTGCCTTTCAGCTTCACCAGGTCGCCTTTTGCTTGCAGGTTTACTTCCACCGCTAGCACACTCATTTTTGCTTCCAACACTTCCTTGGCGATGTTTTTTGTCGTTACTGATACTTTGTTTCCAGTGGCTACCAGTCCTAACTTGGTCGAGTAGGTACTTTCCGCAGCCACCACATCGCTCAATTGGGTGCTAAATGTAAAGTCGGCATTGCCTGTAAGTGCTGCAATTGCAGACGTGGCGGTTGTTTTTATTTCATCATCTTTTTGTTCACTATAATCTTCTATTACCCTATTTGCACTCATAATTTTTGTTTTATTGTTTGATAATTTATTTTGTTTTGATACTTTTTCTATTCTTTCCGCTTAAGCTTTTGGTCTATCCGCTTAAGCAGATGAACCAAAAGGTTAAGCGGATGAACTAAAAGTTGTAGCGGATGGTCCAAAAGCTTAAGCGGACGACCCATAAGTTGTAGCGGATAGACCAAAAGCTTAAGCGGATGACCCATAAGCTATAGCGGATAGACCAAAAGCTTAAGCGGATGACCCATAAGCTATAGCTTATTACGATAAACTCTATAGTAAAAAAGGGAAAAGAGACACCAAAAACTGATTTTGAATGATAAGAGAAGAATTTTTAATGATGGAAGGGTAGTGGTTGAGCGAAGAAGTTTGTGTGTGCATACGGAAATGTATTTGATGGTAAAGAAAATATCTGGCAGAAGCGCTTTACCAAACTTTCAGAACCCCATTTCCTCGCTTGAAGGTGCAAATTAGGTTATTGTGGGGGGAATGTGGGCAATTAGTTTTGAGAACTTGAATTAATAAAAAATAAGGTAAAGCTGCTGTTGCTTTTCCCTAGCTGCCGCAAGCGTTTTGCTTACATTTTAAAACATAATCCATCGCCGTTGTTTCGCTGTCATCCCGAAGGGAACTAACAAGGCATAGAAAAGTGGCTAAATGCGTGACAGTTTCCTTCGGGATGACGTGGTTTTGTACGTCTCTGATTTGCCAACTTTTCAGAAGTTGGTAAATCTACAGTAGCAAGCCTCCATCCGTTAGAGATTTGGCAACTTCCAAAAAAGTTACCAGATCATCATTCCCTCACGTCCATCCCATTTTTTGGGTGTTACAATTTCCTTCAGGATGACAGCGAAAGGGAACTAACCATACAAAAAAAGAGCCGCTAGAAAATTTCTAGCG
>JANYEX010000269.1 GCA_025359725.1 Chitinophagaceae bacterium
GGTTACCTTCCTTATTTCGTTTACCTTGTTCTGGTTGTTTGTTGCAAAAATTAATGTGCGCATCTTTTTTAGTTGTTAGTGATTAGTTGTTAGTGATTAGTTGTTAGTGATTAGTTGTTAGTGATTAGTTGTTAGTGATTAGTTGTAAGTGATTAGTTGTAAAAGGTTAGTCTTATTTATAACTAACAACTAATCACTAACAACTACATTATATATTAAACATCTTCTTTAAGCTCATCCAGAGTTTTGTTTTCTCTGCTTTAACGGCTTCTGTACTGCCAATCATCAATGATAAAGAAGGGCAAAGTAAGAATTTACAATTATTAAATTCTTGTACTTGATAGTTAGGAACAGAAAAGGGCAAGGCTATTTCTTTACTTTCTATATCGAACAGCATCAGAAAGTTGGGTGCAGTTATATTAGCTAAATCGGGGTAATGTAAAGGTGTCTTTGCCTGATTAATAATGGCTACATCATCTATATTCAGTTTACAAGCACCAAGAATACTTGTAAGTAGTTGCAACCATTCGTCCTTCAGATACACAGTCTCAATATCCTTAACTACTATGGAAATATGCTTTTTATTACCTCCTAAGTACGTTGGTTTCGCTGGCTCTTTTACTTCCTTTTCAATAGGCACTATTTCAGTCGGCTCTAACGCTTTTGGCGAAGCAATTATTTGTTTTGGTTCATCTGTAATGACAAGTGTATCAGTGAAAAATTCAGCAATTAAAAAATCAGGCAACTGTATTTTTTCTAGACTCATTTGCATTTTTTTATATTAACGAAAACTTTTTATTTATTTTTTAGTTTCTTTGCGATAAATGTAAACTAATGGTAGAAGCGGTGAATATAAACGTAACGAAAGTAGCAAAAAGCAAAATAACAGAGGTAGATTTTAATCATCTGCCTTTTGGTAAATATTTTACAGACCACATGTTGGTGGCAACTTATGCGAATGGAGACTGGCAAAGTGTGGAGATTAGACCTTATGAAGCGTTGTCTTTGCAACCATCTATCGTGGCAATACACTATGGACAATCTATTTTTGAAGGGATAAAAGCTTATCGCAATGAAAGCGGCGAGGCTTATGTTTTTCGTCCTTACGACAACTTCAAACGTTTCAATGTTTCTGCGGAAAGGATGTGTATGCCTACCGTTCCAGAAGAAATATTTATTGAAGGGATGAAACAATTGATAGAATTGGATAAGGAATGGATACCTACCGAGGCTGACCATTCCTTATACATAAGGCCATTTATGTTTGCTACCGATGAGATAATTGGGGTGAAACCATCCGAGAATTACCTTTTTATCATCATACTTAGTCCTACTGGCCCTTACTATTCTGCTCCCATGAAAATTTGTGTGGAAGAAACTTATACACGTGCTGCTCCTGGTGGAGTTGGCTTTGCAAAGAACGCAGGAAACTACGGCGCAAGTTTGTTGGCTACACAAATTGCCAAACAAAAAGGATATGATCAGATATTATGGACTGATGCCTTCGAACATAAATGGTTGCAAGAAGTGGGCACCATGAATGTTTTCTTTATCATAAACAATACAGCCGTTACCCCTTCTTTAGATGAAGGAACCATATTGGCTGGGGTAACCAGAGATACTGCTATTACAGTATTGAGAGAAATGGGACTTACTGTTGAAGAAAGACGTATCAGTATCGATGAATTGGTAGAAGCTTACCATGCTGGCACTTTGAAGGAAGTATTCGGCACAGGAACAGCCGCAACAATTTCTTTGATTGAAAAATTAAAATATAAAGAAGAGATTTTAAATTTTGACTTGAGCAAACTAACTGTTGCACCCGAGCTAAAACATCGTTTAGACGACATCAGAACGGGTGTTGTAGCCGACAGTCATGGGTGGATGCTACACATATAGTATTGCTTTTTCATAAAGTTATTAACAGTTCTAATGTAGTAGTAAAATTTATTTTTAAATTATCTACGATTTTATTTGGCACTTCTGTTAGAGAACATTACTTTTGCCGTCCGAAAAAAATATAAGGTTAAGAATGCCTACAATACAACAATTAGTTAGAAAAGGTCGTGATATCATCAGGGCTAAAAGTAAATCAAGGGCTTTAGACGCATGTCCTCAACGTCGTGGTGTTTGTACAAGGGTTTATACAACTACCCCCAAGAAACCAAACTCTGCCTTACGTAAGGTAGCTAAGGTTCGTTTGACAAACAAAATAGAAGTTATTGCATATATACCTGGTGAGGGTCATAATTTGCAAGAGCACTCAATTGTTTTGATACGTGGTGGAAGGGTAAAAGATTTACCAGGTGTACGTTACCATATAGTTCGTGGTAGTTTGGATACCGCTGGAGTTAAAGACCGTAAAAAGAGCCGTTCTAAGTACGGAACAAAAAAGGCAAAAGCAAAAAAATAGTTTAATTAAAAAGTTACAATACTAAGACATGCGTAAAGCACAAGCTAAGAAATTACCTATCGCACCAGATGGTAGGTTTAACGATAAGTTGGTTACTCGTTTTATCAACAACTTAATGTGGGATGGCAAAAAAAGTACTGCTATCACTATTTTCTACGATGCCGTTGACAAGGTTAGCAAAACAACCAATGAAGATGGCTATGAAGTTTGGAAAAAAGCGCTGGCTAATATCACTCCTGCTGTAGAAGTAAAAAGCCGTAGAATTGGTGGTTCTACTTTCCAAATCCCTACAGAAGTAAGGGCCGATAGAAAAATCTCTTTAAGCATCAAATGGATGATTCGTTACAGCCGCGAGCGTAATGGTCGTACAATGGCTGATAAATTAGCTAACGAAATCGTTGCTGCAAGCAAGGGTGAAGGTGCTTCTTACAAAAAGAAAGAAGATATTCATCGTATGGCAGAAGCGAACAAAGCGTTCTCCCACTTTAAGGTTTAGTAAAAGCATTTTGAATATTTTTAGAATAGGCTGTTCCACAAGAACAGCCTATTTTGTTTTTACCTATACCAATAACCAAAGTTGTACGAGTTTTTAATGTTTAGAGAGGCGAGTGTAAGTTGATTATGAACCAATGAACAGACCAAGGTTTTGAAACAATAACAGTCCAACCGCAGAATAAGGGTATCAAAAGAGCAAATTTTAAAAAAATTTAGTCCTGGAGAGGTCTTTTCCGTCTCCCGTTTGATGAGATTTGTCTCCCGATTGATGAGATTTGTCTCCCGTTTGATGAGATTCGTCTCCCGTTTGATGAGATTTGTCTCCCGTTTGATGAGATTTGTCTCCCGTTTGATGAAACAAGAGACGTGTTTGATGAGATAAAAGACGTAAATGATGATGTTCCGTCCCCTCGCAGATGTATAACCGAAAAGAAACTGTCTGAACCATGATTTATAGGATTAAATGATTTAAAAGGATTGTACCCTACGCTAATCATTCTAATCCCTAAATTCTATAAATCATGGTTCAGACAACCTTTAACCGCAACTTCCCGAAAGTTTAAAACTTTCGGGAAGTTTATCTAGCCCTCGACACCCACACAAAAATTCGCTCTTCCAGATGTTAGTACAACGCACCTGAAAGTATAGATAAAAGGGATATCTATACCAAAAAATAAAAGTGCAGTTACCACCGAATGGTGGTTGCTGCACTTTTATTTTACACGTTAGTAGTTTTACTTTATATCACCTACCCACTAGCATCCGTATCAAACCTATCTACTTTCAGCCCTGGCAAAGCACGTAAGCGATCCACTAGTTCATCCAACTCTTCTTTGTCGTGTACAAATACCTTTATCGTACCTTCAAATAACCCTTCGCCACCTTCTATCGTCAAGGCTGCAATGTTTATTTTCAGTTCACCACTAATAATATTTGTTATTTTGTTTACAACGCCAACATCATCTACCCCTATAATTTTCAACCCTGTTAAGAAAGAGATTTCTTTGTTCTTGGCCCATTTGGTTTTTACGACCCTGTGCCCATAGTTCGCCATCAATTGTGCCGCATTGGGGCAATTTGTCCTATGGATGATAAGCCCCTTACCTGTACTTACAAAACCAAACACCGCATCACCCGGAATAGGGTTGCAGCACTTAGCCAGACTGTACATTATTTTATCGCTACTCTCTCCGAAGATGATCAATTCGCTATCCTTCTTGCTGTATTGCCGTTGGGTTTCAGGTATATCTACTATTATCTGCTTAGGCCTTGGGTGCTCTAACTTATCACCCAAAATATTAAAGTCTTTCAGTTCTTTTAAATCGATTGCCTTAGTAGCAATCATATAAAACAGGTCTAGTTGTGAGGATAGCTTATAAAACCCCATCAACTCATCTATGTTAAACTGACTGTAGCTAGCCCCCATCCCATCCAACTTCCGCTGTAGAATATACTTTCCATCCTCGGCAATCTTCCTTTTCTCTTCCTTTAGTGAGTCTTTAATTTTTGCTTTTGCCTTGGCTGTAACAACAATACTTAACCAATCCTCCGTTGGTTTTTGTTTATTACTGGTAATAATTTCTATCTGATCGCCACTACGCAGTTTATGGCTGATAGGTACTAACTTATGATGAACCTTTGCCCCAATACAATGGCTACCTACCTCGCTGTGTACCGCAAAGGCAAAGTCGAGGGCGGTACTACCTTTTGGCAACATCTTCACCTCGCCTTTGGGTGTATAAACATAAATTTCTTCTGCTAGGAAAGAAGTTTTAAAGTCATTCAAAAAGTTTACACTGTCCGTATCTTCTTGCGCTAGCACCTCTCTTATCTGTCCAAACCATTTATCAAAACGATCCTCGTCGCTACTGCCTTCCTTATATTTATAGTGAGCCGCCAACCCTCTTTCCGCAATTTCGTTCATCCGCTTGGTACGAATCTGTACCTCAACCCATTTACCCTGAGGCCCCATTACGGTGGTGTGCAAAGCTTCGTAACCATTACTTTTTGGATTGCTCAACCAATCTCTCAATCTTTCTGGACTAGGGTTGTATTCATCCGTAATCATGGAATAAACCTTCCAGCATTGTTCCTTTTCCTTTTCTGGCGGTGCGTCTAATATTATACGGATGGCAAATAAATCGTACACTTCATCAAATGTTACTGCTTTCTTTTTAATCTTATTCCAGATAGAATGAATACTTTTTGGTCTGCCATATATCTCAAAATTGAACCCCGTTGCTTCTAATTTTTCTTTTAATGGTCTAATGAACTCATTGATATATCTGGTTCTCTCTCGTTTAGTTTCAGATAACCGCTTAGCGATTTCTTTGTAAGCATCTGTTTCCAAATACTTCATCGACAAATCTTCCAGCTCCGTTTTGATGGTATACAATCCCATCCTATGAGCCAATGGAGCATATACCCATACCGTTTCAGAAGAAATTTTTAGCTGCTTCTCTTTCTTCATACTGTCTAGCGTCCGCATATTGTGCAGACGATCTGCCAGCTTTATCAATATAACTCGGGGGTCATCCGTGAGGGTCAACAATATCTTCTTAAAGTTCTCTGCTTGCTGGCTAGTGTTAGTATCTATTACGTTGGAAATCTTGGTAAGACCATCTACTATTTTCGCAATCTCTACCCCAAACTCAGCCTGTATTTCCTCTAGTGTAACATCCGTATCCTCAACAGTATCATGCAATAAAGCACAAATAGTACTACGCACACCCAACCCAATTTCCTCCACACAAATCATCGCCACCGCCAATGGATGTAAGATATATGGCTCGCCACTTTTGCGGCGCATGGTCTTATGGGCTTCCACAGCAATCTCAAAAGCAGTACGTACAAGCTCTCTATCCCCCTTTTTTAATTTGGGGCGAAGACTTCTTAGCAATGCCCTGTATTGACGTAAAATTTCCTTTTTCTCCTGCTCTGGCGAAAGTGTGTATTTTAATAGCTGTGTCGTTTCCTGTGTAGTTTGTTCTTCTGTCATTCTGTTACGAATATAATAAATCAATCACATTAAAGAGAAGTTTTTTATATCGAATTAAATAAATCTTGCGGCTAGATAAATGGTTATAATGATTGTAATGAACCCTCGACTCTTAATAGACAAATAAGAATACCAATTAAAAAGGGTAATAGTATTTTAATTTTAGGAAGAATAAGTAGATATAACAGTAGAATGTTATGGGTGGATCGCACTGGGCTCGAACCAGTGACCCCCACGTTGTCGACGTGGTGCTCTAAACCAACTGAGCTAGCGATCCTTTTGTATTTTGAGAGGGCAAATATAACTGATAGATTTCGTTGGCAACGCTTTTATGTATTCAAGCGTATTCCAATTATAAACTGGTTATATTAACAGATTACAATTAACCAGCTTAGCTGAACACTTGAGCTACTGGGGATTTACGACTGAATTTTCTGTCCTTTTTCAGATCTTTTACAAAATCATCTGCCGATTAGTCAAGCTCTAAAGCACCAAACAAAGTTTTTCAAGAAGTATCTTTCGTTTCTCTTGTCGTTTGCATAGACTAAGAAAGCTTTGCTACAAGTTCCAATTTATTGTTAGGACTTAAACTTTTCAATAAAGTAAAATAGCTGTCTATCAAGTTTATATTTCTATCTACTGTTCTCATTTTTTATTTTCTGGGCTATTGAAAACTTACAAGAATAATTTTGCTAAAATTGTATTAGACAAAATATTGGTTTTAGAATTGGGAAATAGGTAGTTGAAAATCTTTTGCTAGTGCGGTTGTACTAATGGATTCTAGTTGCTAACTTCGCTCAACATTTGAAACAGTGAAAATACTTTTAAAATACTATCAAAAAGATGGATTATTGAAAGACCATTTGCATGACTAGATACCAATAGAAGAAACGCTAAAAATTATGAACGATTAAATAGTACGACTGTAATAATGATCCATTTATCTGCCATAGGGATTTTGGTCAATCATTTTTAGACAGCTTCTGAGGGTTCATCAAAGTCCCTACTCATTTTAAAAAAAACTTTTCCACTACCAACCTTGGGTTTGGGAATGTGGTTTACTATCTTTTCTTTTTGCGCCTTGCTGATTAAGAAATCTATAAGATCCCCCACTTCTGCTTTCATACTCTGGCTAAATGAGAAAGCTTGCTATATAAAAATAAATTAGACATTATATAACTTAGAAACTGTATTGTATTTTAAAGTTGTGCAAAGCACAGCAGATTTCCATGACAAAATCATTTATATACAAGTAGCTTTTCTTCCAAAATCATACAGTATCCTTTAGAATTCGATAAATTTTTATTTTTTCAATTATGTATTCAACTCTGACCCTATCAGATGCCTTCGCCTTATTGTCACTCCAAATCTTCTAGCACAAAGTTCATGGTAGCCCTTGCCCCCATGTTCAGTTGCTCCACACCAAAATATAAAGAATCTGCCCCTGCGTCAATGGTAGCCTGCATCGCCTCGAAGCTACCTGCTGGTGCCATCAGTTCTTTTCTATTCAACTTAGTACAATTTGAGCGCAAAATAAGGGGCGGCAAATAGGTAATAAATGATATTAATCAGTAGCAGAAATTATAAAACTTAGAAATATTGTTAATAAAAGAGAGTAGTACGGTTTTCTTTTTGGAAAGAAATAGGAATTAAAAGCATTTTAAGTGTAAAAATAATACATTTGTTATCTTCACGGGATAGCCACATTTCAGCATTATTATAGTGTATCAAAGAAAATATCGTTTAAGGCATTAAATTAAGTTACTTTTGCGCCAAATTATAAAAAATAGATGATTACTTTTGAAGAGTTGGGATTAGACGAACGGATTGTACAGGCCGTTACAGATTTGGGGTATGTGAACCCTACACAAATACAGGAAAAGGCAATACCAGTATTGCTTTCGGGCACCAAAGATTTTATTGGTCTGGCACAAACAGGAACAGGTAAAACAGCTGCTTTTGGCTTGCCTTTGCTACATATTATTCAGGCAGAAGACCGTTATCCGCAGGCACTGATAGTTTGTCCTACAAGGGAACTTTGTATGCAAATTGTGAACGAACTGGAACTTTTTAAGAAACATATAAGAGGTGTTTCGGTAGTGGCGGTTTATGGGGGAGCAAGCATTGGTTTACAAATCAGAGATCTTAAAAAAGGCGTTCAGATTGTAGTGGCAACACCGGGTAGATTGATAGATTTGATTGAGAGAAAAGCAATTGATCTTGGTCGAATTAAATATGTGGTGCTTGATGAGGCAGATGAAATGCTGAACATGGGCTTTAAGGATGATATAGAATTCATCCTGCAAAATACTCCACAACGTGAAAGTACTTGGTTATTCAGTGCAACAATGCCTGCCGAAATAAAAAAGGTGAGCAAAAAGTACATGAAAGAGCCTTTTGAAGTAACTGTAGGCAAGGTAAACAGTGGTAACAAGAATATTGACCACCAATATTACATCACTTCTGCGCAACACCGTTACGAGACATTGAAGCGTTTGATAGATTTTAATCCGGGTATATATGGTATAATATTTACAAGGACTAAGGTTGATGCACAGGATATTGCTGAGAAATTGACCCGCGAAGGATATGATATTGATGCCCTTCATGGTGATTTAACACAGGCACAACGTGATAAGGTAATGGGCGAATTCCGCGAAAAAACATTACAGTTATTGATTGCTACAGACGTAGCTGCACGTGGTATTGACGTACAGGGTATTACCCACGTAATCAATTACGAACTTCCTGATGATATTGAAGTTTATACACACCGTAGTGGTAGAACGGGTCGTGCTGGTAACACTGGTATTTGTATGAGTATTGTACATGCCCGTGAAACTTTTAAGCTGAAAGCAATTGAAAAATTAATTCAAGCTACATTTAACCGTGTGGATATACCTACAGGTAAAGATGTTTGTAGAAAGCAGTTTTATGCTGTGATGGACAAACTATTGGATACGGATATTACGCATGGCGATTATGATACTTATTTACCTATGTTGCAAGAAAAATTTGCAGACGTAAGTAAAGAAGATATTTTGAAGAGATTGGCAGCTGTAGAGTTTGACCGATTCTTGAAGTATTATGAAAATGCAGAAGACCTTAACCTAAGGGATAACGG
Source organism: Chitinophagaceae bacterium (assembly GCA_025359725.1). GTDB lineage: Bacteria > Bacteroidota > Bacteroidia > Chitinophagales > Chitinophagaceae > Parasediminibacterium. The sequence goes on from JANYEX010000269.1 coordinate 9,031, forward strand.
CAGACAAAAACCTCGTGAATTTGGCAATGACAGAGGTACACAAGGTAGTGGTCGTGAGAGAGTACGATTTGAACCAAGGGAAAGGGAAGAAAGAGGTAGTAATGGTGGAGGCGGTGGTGCCACAGCAGGATATGCCCGCTTGTTTGTAAACCTAGGTACTAAAGACGGATTCTACAAAGCAAGTTTCTTACAGTTTATACTAGATATGAGCGACTTGAAAAAAGAAGTTCTTGGAAGGATTGACATGAAGGACATGAATAGCTGGGTTGAGGTAGAACAAAGTGCATCAAACCAAATGATCCGTTGCTTGGATGGAAAGAACTACAAGGGAAGACGTATCAGAATGAATGATGCGAATAGCCGATAGAAAAGTTGCAGGTTACAAGATTCAGGTTTCAGGCTACTAGTACTTGTAGCCTGAAACTTGTAACTTGAAACAAGAAAAATATACTTATTATTATTCATGTAGCATAATGTTCTAGACCGAAGGGAGTCGTCATTATGTGGATAAAACAACAAAAATGGAAGCAACTATTGCAAGCCCAACAATGAAAGAGGTTACACAAAAAGCATGGAGCAAACGCCCGTTAATTATTAGCGGTCCATGTAGCGCAGAAACAGAAGAACAAGTGATGGCAACGGCCACAGGATTGGCAGCTACTGGAAAAGTAGATGTAATGAGAGCAGGTATTTGGAAACCACGTACACGTCCGGGAAGTTTTGAAGGTATTGGCACAAAAGGATTACCTTGGTTGCAAGCAGCAAAAAAAGTAACAGGCTTGCCTGTTGCAGTAGAAGTTGCTACAGCGAAACAAGTAGAAGATGCATTACATTTTGATGTAGATATTCTATGGTTAGGTGCAAGAACAACTGTAAACCCGTTTAGCGTACAGGAAATTGCAGATGCACTTCGCGGTGTGGATGTTCCTGTATTGATTAAAAATCCAATTAATCCAGATTTAGAATTATGGATTGGTGCGGTGGAAAGAGTTGCAAAAGCGGGTATCAAACAAATAGGTTTGATACATAGAGGATTTAGTAGCTACGGTAACACAGAATATAGAAATGCTCCTATGTGGCATTTGGCTATTGAAATGAAACGTCGCTACCCTGAATTGATGATTATCAATGATCCTTCGCACATTTGTGGTCGTCGTGATATTTTACAAGAAGTTGCCCAAAAGGCAATTGATTTAGATTTTGATGGGTTGATCATCGAAAGTCACATTGATCCGGATAGTGCATGGAGCGATGCCAAACAACAAGTTACACCCGAGAAATTGGGTGAAATGATTGGCAACATCCGTTGGAGAAAAGAAGATGTGGCATCGGAAGAATACCACGCTGCATTGGAAAAATTGCGTCAACAAATCAATCAATTGGATGATGAATTGATGCAAATTCTTAGTCAACGTATCAAGGTAGCAGAAAAAATTGGTATTTATAAGAAGGAAAACAACATTACCATTTTACAAACCAATCGTTGGAATGAAATTTTGGAACGTGCCTTCGCAAAAGGTGATAAACTTGGATTAAGCAAGGAATTTATCACCAAATACTTTGATGCTGTCCACATGGAAAGCATCAATCATCAGAACAAGATAATGAATTCCTAAAAATAAAAAGTACCCTGCCCAAAGCAGGGTACTTTCTTTGTTAAATCCCCCAATGCCCCTCACTAAAAGGGATTTGTGCATGAAAAAACAGACTTTCAAATTTACTACTGCCTCTGTTGATTACTACTTTGATGCTTCCATTAAACAACTGAAAGAAATTGTTTCGGTAGATAATACCATTATTATTACCGATGAAACCATTAATAGTTTGCATCAGGCAAAGTTTAAAGGCTTCAAGACAATTGTTGTTCCTCCAGGAGAAAAGCACAAGAATCAAACTACAGTTGATAATATCATTAATCAGTTAATAGAATTACAAGCTGATAGAAAAACAACCTTGGTTGGTATTGGTGGTGGTGTAATTACCGATATGACAGGCTATGTTGCCAGTGTATACATGCGCGGTATTGCCTTTGGTTTTGTACCTACTACCTTATTGGCAATGGTTGATGCCAGCATTGGTGGTAAAAATGGTATAGATGTAGGACTATATAAAAACATGGTAGGCATCATTCGTCAGCCTAAGTTTTTATTGTATGATGTTAGTCTTTTGAAAACGTTGACTGATGCAGATTGGAGCAATGGGTTTGCTGAAATTATTAAACATGCCTGTATTAAAGATGCAGCCATGTTTAAGCTATTAAAGGCGAATACATTAACTACATTTCAAAAGGACAAGAAATTGTTGGCGGACTTGGTAGAGCGAAATGCGAAACTAAAAACCAAAGTTGTACAGAAAGATGAGTTTGAAAAAGCTGACAGAAAGCTATTGAACCTTGGTCACACGCTTGGGCATGCCTTGGAAAACAAGTATGAACTATACCACGGGCAAGCAGTTGCAATAGGCACTGCTTATGCCGCCATTATTTCAGAACAATTACTTGGCTTTAAACAAACTGAAGAGGTGAAGGCTGTAATAGGTAACTATGGGCTTCCTATTAATATTGAGTTTGATAAAAC
>JANYEX010000294.1 GCA_025359725.1 Chitinophagaceae bacterium
GAGTCCGTTTGCAGAGACTACAAAGTATTTTGAGCCTTCTACCAAAGACTTTATGATAAACTATAGGGTGGAGAATTTAGAGGCACTTGTAGAGGAATTAAAAAAGGAAGGGGTAACAATTGTAGATAAAATAGAGACGTATGACTATGGCAAATTTGTACATATCATAGACAATGAAGGTAATAAAATAGAGCTTTGGGAGCCGAAGGATTAAGAGGGATGTAGGGTTGGTAAAGGAATATGATTTAATGCAATTACAAATCATTTTAAGCCATTTCTATACAACCCCTACTTTTGAAAAGTAATATCAATTTGTTTATCATGAAGATATGTTTGCTCGCCCTTAGTTTTTGTTACTTTATCGCCGCACACGCTACCACAGATACAGTTGCCATTTATAGTGATGTTATGCATAAAACAATAAAGGCGGTGGTGATTACGCCCGAGAACTATAAACATTCTAAAGAGAACTTCCCTACGGTATATCTATTGCACGGGTATAGCGGCAATTACTCAGACTGGGTAAGGAAAGTATCTACCATGCAACAGCTAGCCAACGATAACAAACTGATTATAGTTTGTCCCGACGGAGGGTTCTCTAGTTGGTATTTTGATAGCCCAATAGATAGCACCTTCCGCTACGAAACATTTGTTGCATTGGAAGTGCCTAAATTTATTGATGCTCATTACCATACAATTACAGATAGAAAGGGGCGCGCTATCACCGGTCTTAGCATGGGCGGGCATGGTGGTTTGTTTTTGGGGTATCGTCATGCAGACATCTTTGGTGCATGTGGAAGTATGAGTGGAGGAGTAGATTTACACTATAGTATGCATAAGTTTGATGTGGCAAAAAGAATTGGGGATGGCGACAAATACCCTGACAACTGGAATAAATACTCAGTTATTAATGTGGTTGATAACTATCCAAAAGATTCAATAGCCATCATTTTTGACTGTGGTGTGGATGACTTCTTTTATCCTGATAATAAGGCACTACATAAGAAGTTAGTGGATATGCATGTAAAGCATGATTATATAGAACGCCCTGGCAAACACGAATGGAAATATTGGAGCAATGCGATAGAGTACCAGTTGTTATTCTTTAGAAATTTCTTTTTAAATATGAAATGAGAAATATTAGATATAAGATATGGTACTTACATTGTCAATACTCATAGTTCATAGTTTATATTTCACATTTAGAATTTTACGGTTCCGTCCCTTATGACTATCTTTCTTTTCTTGGCAATCTTTTTCTCAAATTTCTGTACTTCTTTTGGCTTGCCTGCTACAGCACTAGCTTGAGCATTAGTTTGAATACCGCTTGCGCTTGGGTCTGCTTTTATCTCTTGTAACTTATCAAAAAGATAACTTTCGGTTTTAACAAGCTTACTAGTTTCCGCATCATAGTAACGCCAATTACCATGTTTTACTGTAGTAGCTTCGACTTTTACAATCTTCATTTCGTATTTATCCGGGTCGTTTACGTTGGGTACATAAACGGTGTCATAAGGATACATCGGATTGGTAGCGTGCCAGAACTCTTCATGTTCGAGCCCATATATATTAAAGTAGTCACTTACCCCATCCTTATATCCCCACTGATAGTTTTCTAAAGCAATCAAATCACCCGTTAAGTTATATCTGCGCCATGGTCCTGTACGTTTATCATTTTCAAACTCCCCCTCATCTTCAAAGCCAGGCTCGCCCCTTAAATTATCAACGTGTATAACCCATTTACCTTGTTTCTTCCCGCTTGTATCGGTGCAATTAAGGGTATCGCCCTGAGCGTTGAGCCTGAATGTAGCACACTGAGCAATACAGTTAGAAGAAATAAATAAGATTGAAAGAAATATAATCAAACGCATGTTTTGTAATATTAGACATCGAAAATAACAATTATTTCTTTCTTGCCGACAGTGATGTTAAAAACTAGCTGCATTTAACGTTTTATGTTTTCTTTGTAGCATTATGGAAAGGATAGAAAAGTTAAAAGCGTATTTAAAAGCAACACCCAAAGATAATTTTCTTAGACATGCTTTAGCATTAGAATATATTAAGATAGGCGAAGCCCCAAAAGCAAGAATATTGTTTGAGGAGATACTATTTGATAGCCCTGACTATGTAGGTAGTTACTACCATTTGGCAAAGCTTTTAGAGAAACTAGAACAACCAGAACTTGCCATTAAATGGTACGAAAAAGGAATGGAAGTAGCAAAGAAGGCAAAGGATAATCATGCTTACAATGAGCTACAAGCGGCTTATGAAGATTTAGTGTATTGAACCTTTAATCCTCGATTACGTAATAAAAAAATGCTGTCTAATTATTCAGACAGCATTTTTTTTACAAAGGATAAAGTTTATAACAAACTATTTGTCCCAAAATATCCGTGGGGTAAATAAAGTAGATGCAGGAACGTTAGCTACATTATAATTATATTCAGTTTGAGGATACTCTAATCTTCTTGGAATAGCCGTACCAGCTGTAGGAGTTAAACTTGGATAACCTGTACGACGCCACAATGTCCAAGTTTCTGGATTTAGATAAAGTGCAATATATTCTTGCGTGGCTATTTGAGAGAGGGCACTAGCGGAAGTGCCGTTCAAAGTGCCATTAGCAACTAAATAAGTGGCAATATCAGAAGAAGTTACACCTAGCTTTGTCATATTTGCTGTAATTGCAGCGGTATAATATGTTTGTGCATCACTAAGTTTACCACCAGCATTTAAAGTAGCCTCGGCTTGGATAAATAATAACTCTTCATACGTGATAAATTCGACGGGAGAATTACTTGATCCATAATAATTATTCAAGCCTCCATAATGCATATTTGTTTTATCTAAACCGCCATCTTCATTTGTAGAGTCAATAAAAAAAGTATATCTAGGATCTTTTAATGCTATTAGTGTTTGGGCAAAAGGAGCTGTATGAAACTCAATATTCCCAGCGCGTTGGTTATTAAACTGATACCAAGGATTGGCAGAAGTAGCTGTATTTCCAAATAAATATTGTGCATTATCCTTTTCTGAAGTAAAAGAATTTTGAATCTCTGCCAAAGCTTTATTAGCCATTGTAGCGTTGTTTTTACTCTGGTGGATATATAATCTTGCTTTGACAGCATGCCCGAATTTTATCCAACTTGCAGTAGCTCCCCCATAAATAAAATCATCTGAACTGGGAACCAAAGTTCCTGCATTCGAATTATTCAGTTCTACAATACCAGCATCAATCAAACTTGCAATTGTATCATATAATCCTTGTCCTTTATCATAGGTTGGGTGTATAGAGCCCCCCGATATATTGGCTTGAAATGCAGCAGAATAAGGAACATCACCCCAATTATCTACTGCCAGCTGTAAAGTGTAAGCCATAAGTATACGAGATATTCCACTATATACATTATCACCACTTGCATCAGCAACTTTCATTAAGGAATAATTATTTTCCATTATTGTGGTGTATAAGTTACTCCAAGGAGCATCAAAAGCACCAGGATTATAGCCATATATATAAAAGGCTTGCATTTGACTATTAGCACCTAACGTTTGCTGAACAAGCATTGACGATTGACGAGACAAATCGCCTCCTTGTGTATAACCAATACCAGCTTCTACAGTTGGTAAGAGTAAATTTGGAGGCACATTGTTCAACACATTTGGATTCTGGTTTATGTTTGTAAAAAAAGATTTTTTACATGACACAAACATTATGCTAAACAACACAACAATTGCTGTTATTAAACTATTCTTCTGTTTCATATTATTATTTTTAATAGTTAAAATTATAATCCTACATTTAATCGTACCCCATAAGTCTTTGTACCTGGATTATTGAAATAGTCCAATCCTTGAACATTGGAGGGTCCTGAAAGGCTTGTCTCAGGATCTACCCCATCGTATTTAGTTATAAGAATTAGGTTGTTAGCAAAAAAAGTGATAGAACTATTAGTAAATGTATTCTTACCAAAAACATTTTTTGGAATTTTGTAATTTAAACTAACTTGTCGTAACCTTGTAAAGCCCCCATCTTCAATATCGGTTTCTTGACCAGCTGCAAAACTATTGCCGATATGCTGCCAATAGTACTGCGTATATTTTGAACTAGCGGTATTAGGCACGCCAGCTCCAGCAACTTCGTTCAAATTTGCATCATAATGAACCACATTTCCATTTGCATCTAGATGGCCAAGTAACCCATTAAAAGTAACACTTTGTCCCCTATTGCTAGTAATTCCAGCAGTACCTTTATTTTTAAGGGCTCCTCTTGTTCCATTCCACATATTACCACCGTGCCTGATATCTATTTGGAGACCTAAAGAGAAGCTCTTATAATTAAATGTATTCACTATAGAACCAATCCATTCTGGGTTCGGATTACCTATTACTAAGTTAGGACCTACCCCCCCAGCTGAAGGTTGAGCATATCCTGGATCCGTTTTATCATCATTAATTAAGAGAGGACTTTTTAAATCATTTAAATTTACATGTGCAGTTGTACTTCCATAGATAACCCCAAGAGGCTGACCTACAATAGCATAAACCCCTGCTTCACCACCACCAAAACCGCCCATGAAGAAGTTGGATACACCAGAATAAAGAGAGACCACTTTATTTGTATTTTTAGACCAATTAAGTGTCACATCCCAACTTAAATCTTTACTTTTAATTATTCCACCTGTAAGGGTAATCTCAAGCCCCTTGTTTGTAATTGTTGCAGCATTCAAATCGGCTGACGAAAATCCTGTAGTATAAGGAAGGCTAACTGGGAATATTACATCAGTGGATTTAGTATAATAGCCTGTTACATTTAATACGATCCTACTCTTTAAAAAAGCCAAATCAAAGCCACCTTCATAAGAATATGTATTCTCTGGCTTTATATTAGGGGAACCAACCACCGTAGTAGGGGAACTAAGTTGGTAGCCAGGGACAGAATTAATTGGGAAATTTACACCAGAAGTCCATCCATCCGCTATTGCAGCTGTTGAATAAGGAGTTGTTAAACTGTAGGGGGTAGGGTCTTTAGCAACATCAGCATAGGAAGCACGTAATTTTCCAAAAGAAAGTATTCTATTGTCCTTCAATGATTTTAATTCAGTGAATACCCACGACAAACTTGCTGAAGGGTAAAAGAAAGAATTATTTGAAGCTGGGAGCGTTGAGGAAGTCTCCCTACGACCAGTTAAAGTAAGATACAATGACTTTTGATAATTCAATTGTGCCTGTGCATAGTAAGCACTAGTTGTATGCCCTACCTCACTTTCTGAAGACAGATAAGATGTAGCATTTGACATATCTAAGAACCCAGGTATTGTCAACCCTGTACCAAGAGCAAATCGCGTGTTAGAATTTTTTGTAAAATAGTTATCCCCTAATACTAATGAACCTTCTAAGTCTTTTGCGATAGTTTTGTTTAAATTAATCATGAAATCAGAGTTATACTGACTAACATTATAATCTATTAAAGCTACAACTCCACCAGCAGCACCATTAGACCCAATATTATAGGCTATCTTATCTGACTGAGTATACGCATCCCCACCTAAACGGTAAGTAAAACTTAACCAATGAAGTAGTTGGTAATCTGCCTGAATATTCCCAAACACTCTGTTTAATTGAGACAAAGTAGGATCCTCATTTACAGTCCAATACGGATTATCATACCCCCCACCACCACGATAGTTTCTTTGTTTGCCATTTGCAAAGGAATAAGCAAGTGGGTTATCCACAGGATTTGAGAGCCCATTTGTGTTATCGAAAGTGACTGGTGTTCTCAAAAGACCTAACATAACCCCCGAAACGTTCGAACCTTGTTGTACTTTATTATTGTTTGAATTTATGAAATTTAAAGTTGCAGAGGTGTGTAACTTTTCAGTTATTTTTGATTCTCCACTTAATGTAATTGTGGTTTTGTCATATTTAGACTTTGGTATTATACCTGTTTGATACAAGTTACCTAAAGAAAGTCTATAATTTGACTTATCGGTTACACCAGAAAAAGAAACACTATTATTTGTTGTAAATCCTGTTTGGAAGAAATTATATCTGTCATAGGGAGATACTTTATTTTTTGCCAAAGGAGATGACTGACCAACTATGTGCCCATGTTTGTCCCAAGTATAGTTGGTTGCACCATCCCAATATAGTGTATCGAGATTTGGTCCCCACGAAGTAGAACCATGAGCTTCAGGTCCATGATATACGCCATTATTTCCCTGTGCATATTGTGTTTGAAGGGAAGGCAAATTACTAACCTTGTCAATTGAAGTTGAAGAACTCAGAGAGATACTTGTCCCTTTTTTGCCGCTTCCTTTTTTTGTAGTAATTACAATTACACCGTTTGCACCTTGCATACCATATAAGGCAGCAGCAGTTGGCCCTTTCAATACATTTACAGACTCTATATCATCAGGATTAATATCCAATCCTCTGTTTGTAGGTTGTGCCCCACCAGTTAAATTTCCACCAGCACCTCCAGCACCAAAACCCGAACCAGTGTAATCATAGTTATTAATTGAATTATCTACAGGTATTCCATCAATTACTATTAGAGGTTGATTTGTCCCTGAAATGGAGGTAGCACCTCTTAACCGAATATAAGTACCTGCACCAGGATCTCCAGCACTGTTAACTACTGTAAGACCAGAAACTTTACCTTCCATTTCGGAAAGAGCATTACCACTCCCCGATTTGTTTAATTGATCTGCACCAACTGTTTGAGTTGCAAAACCTAATTCTCTTTTTTCCTTTTTGATACCTAATGCAGTAACTACAACCTCACCCATTGTGGCATCGTCACTTTCTAGAACAACACTAAGAGAAGATTGGGTTGTTACTTTAATTTGCTTTGGAGAATGACCAATTGAAGAAACAATCAATACATCCCCTGATTTTGCAGAAATGGTAAAACTACCATCGGCATCGGCGGCTGTACCGCCTTGATGCCCTTTCAGTCTAATAGATGCACCCTCAAGAGGCTTGCCATCCTTGTCAATAACTTTTCCCGAAATGGGCTTTGTTTGAGCAATGGCTGCCGCAAATAAGCCCACAACCATCACCATAAATAATAAGATTTTCCTCATGTTCATTATAATTTAGATTGGCAAAGTAGTAAATATTTTTGAAACGTTAATTAAATATTAATTAATTGTTAGCTTTAGTATTGAAAATTTAACATTTAAGCGAACAAAATCATAAAATTTCTTTGTTTTTGCAACCAAAATATATTTATATGATGCAATTGATGGAAACTAATTTCTCAATCGAAGTAGTTTTTATCAAACTAAAAATCTATTTTTTTTATATTTAAAAAAAAGTCTTTATAATAAGAATATTAATTTGCCATGGTTTTTGCCACAAAGACCCGAAGGCAGGAAGTAGCACAAAGAGAAAAGAAAGAAGAAAAGAAGCTAGGGTGATTATCATTGACTAAACGAAATTTATTGGCTAAACCAATTACGTGTTATACTCTCGTAATAGCCTATCGTGTTTGTGCTATCATCAACATGTTGAACTAACATCGCCTATTGGCGATGAGTTTAAAAACCCTTGTCTTGTGGTTCATTTATTAATAAATTAAACTACAAGAAAATGGAAAAAAGCATTAAGTCTGCAAGCTGTTGCGGCATTGGAGAAAACCAATCAGTACCTGTCTCTGGGCTATTCAGCCTCAGTACCAATTGCAATTACCCATGCTACCTCCACTACCTCTTTGTTTATCATTGCAATGTTCATACTATTTACTTGACGGCGGACACCCCAAATAGATAAACGCTTAAAACCCATGTAACCAAAAACCAGCAGCTATTGTACAAACCCACAGCCCATATCACTGAAGTACCACAATTTTTCCGCTGAATGAACGGTTGGATTGTAGTAAATTATCAATTGATTGCAGTAGATGGACAATTTACTGCAGTAGATGGACAATTGATTGAAGTAGATTGACAATTGATTGAAGTAAATTGACAATTGATTGAAGTAAATTGACAATTGATTGAAGTAGATTGACAATTGATTGAAGTAGATTGACAATTGATTGAAGTAGATTGACAATTGATTGAAGTAGATTGACAATTGATTGAAGTAGATTGACAATT
>JANYEX010000014.1 GCA_025359725.1 Chitinophagaceae bacterium
CAACATGCTCGTTTTTATAAATAGTAATGGAAGGGTATTAAATAGTAATGGAAGGGTATTAAATGGTTACCTGACGATATTTAATAGTAAACCGACTAATTGTAGCAATATCTGGGCTTTTTTGCATAGAGAGGGAGTAAACCGAATATGAAATACAAGTTTACCTAATCATAAAGCGACAATATGATTACATAAAATAGCCTTTTTTGACAATAAGGCAGCGATTTTAGGTCATTTTCCTTAAATGTAGAAGTATTTTAAGCTGATAGTGAGTAAATGTAACACAGTTATTAAGCTATCAACAGGGCATTATTTTCAAGTTATCGACAAAGTTGATGGCTATCGGGTGCCGGTATTTAGGGTTAATTTTACCTGTAAACTACTGGTCTGGTTACAGAAACAACTAGTTATTTTAGGGTTGCCGTAAGGTTTCCGATATATTGTTTCTTTTTCATAAGCAGTTGTTTTTCGTAACGTGAATTAACTCAACTTACGCACATTTACCAACATTTAAGGAATTTACCACGTATGCACACAAGGCACATAGTATTTGCTATTAGTTTCCATTAGAAAACATAGAATTGGATAGTTTTGAATACTACTCGAGTCTATGTGACCTAAAAGTGAAACGTTTCTTACCTTTTATAACCTTTTCTATGTGCCTGATGTGCCAATGTGTTGAGAAAATGGTCGACCTTGTAACTGTTAGTAAATATGTATAACCTGAGTGAATTAAATTAATTAAAAAAATAAAAATTATTAGCACCAAACGTATTTGAACTAATAATATTAGTATATTTGCTAAAAATTAGTTATGAGCTACGCAGGAAAAAATCTTCGCTATTTACGCAAATCGAAGGGATGGACCCAAGATGAGTTTGCGGTTAAACTCGGTATCAAACGTTCTTTGATAGGTGCTTATGAAGAAGAAAGAGCCGAGCCTAAGTTGGAAGTGTTGGAAGGCATTAGTGATATGTTTAATTTAACACTTGACGAACTTCTGTTAAAAGATTTAAGTGGGGCTGATAAAGGCAGTAGCTACTTAGACCAACGTAGGAAACTTAAACTAGGGAACGAAAGTGTTATTGTGCAATTTGTGCCTATTAAAGCTGCTGCTGGCTACCTTGCCGGTTATGCCGACCCAGACTTTGTAGATGAACTGAATACATTCACCCTTCCTATGCTTGCGCCGGGTCAGTACAGGGCATTTGAAATAGTAGGCGATAGCATGTTGCCAACACCAAGCGGAAGCGTAATAGTGGGTGAGAAATTGGAAAGAATTGATGACCTAAAGAATAACAATAGTTATGTTGTTTTATCCAAAAACGAGGGTATTGTTTATAAAAGGATTGCAAAAGATAAAGCAGTAAAGAATAAACTCACGCTGATAAGCGATAACCCTTTCTACGAACCTTATACCGTAAGCGAAGATGAGGTATTGGAAATATGGAAGGCTGTTTACATACTACAAAAAGCAACTACAGTGCAACGTTGGGACGTAAATCAACTAGCAGGAATGGTTAATAACCTTCAAGAAGAGGTAGTAAGTATAAAAAAGAAACTTGCTTAACTTATTATTCCGCAACTACAGTAAGCAGGTTTTTTATTTTATGTGCAGTATGTGTTAACTCAGTATAATCCTTATCAAGAATGGTTACATGACCCATCTTTCTTCCAGGTTTAGTGTGGGTTTTTCCATAGAGGTGTACAAATGCGTTACCTAGTTTAAGTACTTCTTCCAAGCCTTTGTAGTGTGCTTTGCCCGCATGACCATCGGCACCAATAAGGTTTACAATTGCAGAAGGATATATGGCGGCAGTATTGCCAAGCGGAAGTTGCAATAAAATACGCCAAAGCATATCGTACTGGCTGCAATAATTACCTTCTATTGTGTGGTGTCCGCTATTGTGAACGCGTGGTGCTATCTCATTGACCAATACGTCATCGTTTTTATCTATAAATAACTCTACAGCAAAAATACCTGGACTCTTTAGTTCCCTTACCACTTTTAATGAGATAGCTTCTACCTTCCAAAATACTTCTTTTGCTATTAATGATGGTGAAAGTTGATAGTCTAATAGGTTGTAACGGTTATCAAAAATCATTTCTGCTGGTGGATATATTGCTGTTTGCCCTTTCTCATTTACAGCCACTATTACAGCAATCTCTTTCTTTACGGCAACCATTTTCTCTAGGATAGCAGGTTTATCAAAACCAAATTCCATTTCTTTTGCTTCCTTTATTATCTGCACGCCTTTACCATCATAACCGCCTTCGCCAAGCTTATGTACCGCTGGCAGGAAGTCTTGCAGTTGCTGCAACTCATTCAAAGATTGAGTAATTTTAAAATCGGCGGTAGGAATACTATGTTGTTTATAGAATTGCTTTTGGATAATTTTATTTTTAATAATCCTTAGCGCAGCAGAAGATGGGTACACACGTACACCCTCGCTTTCTAATTTTTCGAGAGCCTCTACGTTTACGGCTTCAATTTCTATTGTTATCGCATCAAGATTTTTACCAAACTGATACACCGTATCAAAATCTTTTATATCTCCTTTAATAAAATGATGACATAAATGTGCAGCAGGACACTCTAAATCATTTTCTAGTACATAAGTTTCTGCCGTGTAGTTTATTCCAGCTTGCAAAAGCATTCTGCCCAGTTGACCTCCGCCTAATATGCCTATTCTCATGTGTATGTTTCGGGCGAAGATAATTTATCAATACTAAAAATACTTAGAGAGTAATCCACATTAAGGTAGCCTTTCTATTTAATAGACGGCTAATAGATGGCTGATATTGATTGTTTTCTTAGCTATTTCGCTATTAATACAGCAAAACAGCTAACAATTGTATCGTGCAATTAAGAAGTAATAATGTTGTAGGTAACATTTTACCATATTATGTGAAATATGCAGTATTATTGTTCGTCGATTTGAGCAATAATTTTAACAGATTTAAGAAGCTCCCCACGAATACTAACTTTTATGAAAGTACTATTTTTTGCACTATTAATAGTAATGCTTCATGCAACTGCCTTCTCTCAAGAAGACGGTTATCTTTCCGAATCTGGCACAAACGATAAGACTATTATCAAAAAGAATAAGATAACGATAGAAGTTGTTTGTAATTATTGTTTTTGTAAAAGCACAAAAGGGATTTCTGTTTTCTCAGATTTGAGTAAAATAATACTAATAGATTCTGTTACTGTTTATTATGATGAGAACGGTAATATGACACAGCGAATTAGGATAAACAAAAAGAACAATTCAACTCTTGTCGATAGCTTTTCTTACACTCCTGATAATAAACTAGTACAAATATCTTCTACTTCAATACTTAATGGTCAGGAAACTGACATGGGGTATAAGTTGTACACGTATGATTCTAGCGGAAGGATAAGTTTATATAACGAAGCTTACGTACTTCCAAATGGGATTACAAAAGATGGGTTAGTACAGAATGTATACAACAGAAAGAACCAACTTGTTGAAGTATGGAAACAGAGTAATATAAGTAAATTGGTACTCTGCGAGAAATATTCTTATTATATACATGGAAGGATTAAGAAGATTGATAATTATAATGACGATTACTCTACAAAATTTAAATATTGCTGTAGAACTACCAATATCTTCTCAACTAACTTTAATGAATATTACCACAAATCGAAGATTGTTTACAACAGGCATCACCAATGTGTAAAGTATTTGTACGGCGATAAGATTAATGAGTTTAAATACAACAATGATGGCACCTTGGCAGAAAGTAATTCTCACTACGATGGCAATATGGTTTCCATAACACAGCACCAATATTACAAAGGTTCGTAAATCAATTGCTTTTCTTATATCCTCACCATTATCTTTACTCTCTTTTATTTATTAAATAATTTTAAATTAGCCCACATGAAAGCTTTGGTTTGTACAACCCCAGGGAATTTTGAATACACAGAAACTGATTTACCTTCAGTTCCAGAAAACTACACTTTATTAAAAATAAAAAAGATTGGTATCTGCGGAACTGACTTGCATGCGTTTGAGGGTACACAACCTTTCTTTAATTATCCAAGAATACTTGGTCATGAATTGGCAGCAGAGATAGTAGAAACACAATCAGAGAGTGGTTTTGCAGTAGGAGAAGCGGTAACTATTAGTCCTTATTTCTATTGCGGAAAATGTATTGCTTGCCGTAGTGGTAAACCCAATTGTTGTGCTGCAATAAATGTTTGTGGTGTTCATATTGATGGCGGAATGCGCGAGTATCTGGCTGTACCTACTTATTCTTTGATACATGGCGAAGGATTAAGTGATGATGAGTTAGCATTGGTAGAACCATTGGCAATAGGTGCACATGGTGTAAGAAGAGCAGGTGTTGAAAAAGGCGAATATGTATTGGTAATAGGCGCGGGTCCTATTGGACTTGGCACTATGGAGTTTGCACGTATTGCAGGGGGACATGTAATTGCTTTAGATATAAACGAACAACGCCTCCAGTTCTGCAAGGATAAGTTGGGCGTTGCTCATACTATAAATGCATTAGCCCCTGATGTATTAGAACAATTAAAAGCAATTACCAATGGTGATATGCCTACGGTTGTTATTGATTGTACGGGTAATTTGAAAGCAATAAATAATGCCTTTCAATACATGGCTCATGGGGCAAGGTTTGTTTTGATAGGACTACAGAAGAATGAAATAGTATTTAGTCATCCTGAGTTTCATAAAAGAGAAGCAACATTGATGAGTAGCAGAAATGCAACCTCACAAGATTTTGAACATGTTGTTGCCTCCATGAAAAAGGGATTGGTGATACCTACAAATTACATTACGCATCGTGTACGTTTTGATGAAGTAAAAGATAATTTTAAATCTTGGCTAGATCCTAAGAATGGGGTAATTAAGGCAATGGTTACCGTTTAGTGATAAGTTACCTTTTAGAATAAACATTACTGAGGCTGTTGGAAGTACTTCTGGCAGCCTTATTTATATTTTTAAAGTATTAATTTGCACAAAATCCAATCTTATCTTTTTATTATCATTTGAATAAAATAATCTTACAGCGCCTACCCAACATACATTTGATGGCTATCAACAAATTAATTAAAATAAACATGATGAAGAAAAGAGTATTTGCCTTTGTATTTCTATTTATTGCTTGCCTTTCTATTAACAGCAATGTTTTTTCACAACAAAAAGATGCACCTCTTAGGGTTGTTTTTATACGCCACGGTGAGAAACCTAAAAAAGGCAGTAACCTAACCTGCGATGGATTTAATAGGTCGCTACAACTGCCTAGCGTAATCTCTAAGAAGTTTGGTATTCCTACCAATGTATATGTATCGGCATTAGGATTGGGCGAACAGACGAAACACTGTAGAATGTTTGAAACAGCTATTCCTTTGGCAGTTAAATATAACCTAACCCTTAATACCAAGTATGAAGAAAAAGATGCTAGTGCACTAGCTGCTGACATCCTAAAACAAAGCGGAACAGTATTGGTCGTTTGGGAACATAAAGCAATAGTGCCTATTGTTCAAGCATTAGGAGTTAAAAAAGACCTTACTTGGGATGATGATGATTTTGATAGTATCTGGATAGTAACTTTCGATAATGGAACTGCAGTATATAGCACAGACAAGGAAGGAATTGTAACTTCTTCTACATGCCCTTTTTAAAGGCAAGTTATGCGTTATGAATTATGAGTTTAGTTATAAGTCCTAACTCAACTCATAATTCATATCTTAAGCCTTATCCTTTCCTACCAATAAAACCCCAATAACCACTAGTATTGTTCCTAATACTTGCTCTAAAAATATCTTTTCACCAAGAATATAATGCGCCTGTAGGATGGTACTTACAGGCCCTATACTTGTAATAATAGAAACATTATTACTACCTATCTTTTTCATAGCTCCAGAAATCATAAAGGAAGGAACAACCGTGGCAATGATAGCTAGCGCAGAACCATAACCAACAAGTGTAGGAGTAAAAACGAACCCAGTTAAAGGTTTGGTGATTATATAATGCATGAAAATACCTAATGTGGCAAAAAGCATTGCATAAGCAGTGTAACGAGTAGCGCCTACTCTGTTTACCAGCCTACCAGTTCCTACCAAATAAAAGGAATAGGTGATGCTACAAAGGAAAATCATGATTGATCCATAGAAGAAATTAGGATTGGAAGTATCCGTCTTAAACTCTCCAAAATACGCTAATCCAATGCCAGCATACGTAAGTAATAATGCAACTACCTGCATCTTGCTAAGCTTGATTTTAAAGATTACGGTATTCAGAATTACAGAAAAAGTTGGATATAAGAAAAGAATTAAACGCTCTAGTCCTGCTGTAATATATTGTAAACCAATAAAATCGAATAGACTACTAATGTAATAACCAAACAATCCCATTAAGGCAATATAAAACCATTCCTTTGCCGTAATACGAACAGCACCCTCTTTGCGTGAGGCGAACCAAGCTATCACTAAATAAAAAGGAAGAGAAAACAACATCCGTAAACCGAGCAGGGTACTAGCATCGGTATGTGTTGCATGAAAAGCCAGCTTCACAAAAATAGCTTTTGTAGAAAACAGTATCGCCCCACAAACGGCAATAGCAAAACCCGTAAAGTTTAGTTGCTTATTCATAGGGAAGATTTAAAGAGATATGAAATTACAGTTATACTTCATATTTCATACTTCATATTTCATACTTCATATTTAGATTCTACACGCTTACATTAAAATCTCTCAAAGCATCATTCAGACTTGTCTTTAAATCTGTACTAGGCTTGCGGGTTCCAATTATCAACGCACAGTTTACATGATACTCTCCCGCAGGAAATTTCTTAGCATACGTACCAGGAATAACCACGCTACGGGCAGGAACACGGCCTTTATGTTCAATAGGTTCAGCACCACTAACGTCGATAATTTTGGTAGATTGTGTCAACACTACGTTTGCACCCAACACCGCTTCTTTCTCTACAATAACCCCTTCTACCACAATACTCCTACTACCCAAAAAACAACCATCTTCTATTATAACCGGACTAGCCTGCAAAGGTTCAAGCACGCCGCCAATGCCTACACCGCCACTAAGGTGTACGTGCTTTCCTATTTGTGCGCAACTACCCACAGTAGCCCAAGTATCAACCATTGTACCCTCATCAACATAAGCACCAATGTTTACATAACTAGGCATTAATACCACATTTTTAGCCAAGTATGCACCATAACGAGCTACTGCATGAGGCACTGCACGTACACCCAAAGAGGCATAGTCCTTTTTCAATAACATTTTATCATAAAACTCGAATGGAGGCAAGGTATAAGTCTCCATTTTCTGAATACCGAAATACAATAAAATAGCTTGTTTTACCCATTCATTAACCACCCACCCGTTTTCAGTAGGCGATGCCGTACGCAATATCCCTTTATCAACTTGTTCAATCACTTCGCGGATTGTATCGATGTAATCTACTTCTTTTGTCAACGATCTGTCTTTCCAAATAGCCTGTATGCGCTCCTTTAATTCCATATTTAAAATTTTTGCAAACATAAGGATACTGTAACTATGAGTAGTAAGGAATGATCTTTTCTGTTTAAAAGTATCCAAAAGCATAAACTCATACTTTTTATAAAAAATAGGTTCTTGAAACTGATATTAATAAATTACCTGCAATTATGGGTATAATCAAAACCTACAGAGCAGTTGTGGAATCCACAACGGTATAAGGAAGCTTTGTTATACCATTGTGGAATCAGAAGTTATCCTGTAGGTTTTATTTGTATGGGTTTTGACACTAGAAGTGAGTTCGGTTATATATTAATGAATGATTATGTAGTATTTCTCGAACTGGCTCTTTTTTAAAAGAAGTATTTTCTCTTTAATTATTTTACTTTTATCTAAAAATAGAACATGACCACGGTTGATGATTACATATTGACCTTTTCCAAAGATGTACAAAGAGAAATGGAACGGATTCGTTCCGTTATAAAACAACATGCTCCAGACGCAGAAGAGAGTATTAGTTATGGTATGCCTGCTTATAAACTAGATGGTAAACCTCTGGTGTATTTTGCTGGCTTTAAAAAGCACATAGGTTTTTATGCCACACCTATGGGACATAAAGAATTTGCAGAAGAACTTTCTAATTATAAACTGGGGAAAGGTTCTGTGCAGTTTCCGCTTAATAAACCTCTTCCTCTAGATTTAATTGCCAGAATGGTCGCGTATAAAAGGAGCAGAACTATGTAAAGAAAAAATAAGAAAGGTAAGAAGTATTAAAAGCTTATTGCTCTATTTCAATATCTTTATTTAGGTAAGCACCATCCTCAACAGCCTCAATGATTACAGTTATGGGTTTTGATTTAAAAGTTTCCTTTATCGATTTTACTAAATCATCATTGAAGTCATCCGCTGATGGTAAATGGAAAATTACGTGCATAGTTAATTCTATTAAAATCTAAACTAAAAATACCCTTTCGTACAAATATAATGACGATATGTAATTAAATATTAGTTTTTGTAAATAAAAAAGGAACTATTCGGGTAAGAATAGTTCCTTTTTACTAATATTTTTTATTCTAATACAAGGCTCTGAAAATTGGTCTAGCAATACCTTCACCTCTAAAAGGCCATGGCACTGCTGCAAGAATGATTACTAAAGCGAGAATATACAATATACTCATTATTTTATGCTTCTTTAATGGGGCAATATCTTTTTTGGAATAGCTATGAGAAATGGTAATTAGAATAATTGAAGTCAGCATCATTATTGGGTGTTCTACTATCCAAAACCTAAGCCAGGAGGTACTCATCACATCTTTCATGGTATATTTTTGCTCGCCAATAATTTTAATTCCATTATCGCCAAAGAAATAAAGATAGAACGCAACCAATAAGTTAATGTGAGTAGTGATTAGTAACCTCAAGCTCCACATTCTATCCACCTTATCAAAATGTTGGTCGGCTTCTACATTTACCCTGATGATATTTATTATCAAAAAAATTATTAAAGCCCATCGCAATAAGCTGTGTAAACCTAAGATTCCTCCGTACATAATTTTTATTTTATTGATTATTAATAGAAAAAAGATATTAAGAATTATATTATTTTGCAATGATATAACACTATTCGATAGAATTAGTTTAATTCTCCAATTAATGTATCGAAACAATCACAAATTAATAAATTTTTTAAAGTTATTAACTAAATAGGCTATCGAATAAAAAAATGAAAATACAACAAATACAGCCACTACTTTTGCCGCATGTATAAATGGTGTTTATTACTGGCTATTATTTTCTTTGCCTACTGCAAAAACAACCCCGATAAGAATGCTAAGGTCGATGGGAAGCAAGCGTCAGAAGCATTGGTGAAGG
>JANYEX010000016.1 GCA_025359725.1 Chitinophagaceae bacterium
CAACATGCTCGTTTTTATAAATAGTAATGGAAGGGTATTAAATAGTAATGGAAGGGTATTAAATGGTTACCTGACGATATTTAATAGTAAACCGACTAATTGTAGCAATATCTGGGCTTTTTTGCATAGAGAGGGAGTAAAACGAATATGAAAAACAAGTTTACCTAATCATAAAGCGACAATATGATTACATAAAATAGCCTTTTTTGTCAATAAGGCAGCGATTTTAGGTCATTTTTCTTAAATGTAGAAGTATTATGAGCTGATAGTGAGTAAATGTAACACAATTATTAAGCTATCAACAGGGCATTATTTTCAAGTTATCGACATAGTTGATGGCTATTGGGTACTGCTATTTAGGGTTAATTTTACCTAAAAACTATCTATTATTTCTCGTAACCAACTTGCAAGATTGATATAAATCGAATAAGGAATTATGTTGAGATGCATATCAATGCGTCTTTGTTGTATAAAAGATTTGCCTTGCTAATAAGACGCCTTATAATCAGTCTCTACAGCAAAACACAAACTAATCGCTTAACTGCTCCTGTTCGAAAAAAGGACTACTATCTCACTATTCAAAATAGCCTCATTTATCGTTTTTGGGAATGCTTTCAAAATTATTCAATATTTTTTTGTTTTATTGAAAACTATTCAATTTATAATGCGACCTTTGGTACTTGAAAAGAAGATAAACAAATAGACCATTTGATTTCTTTTATTCATTTTTCAAAATAATTATTGCCAATGAATTAATGCTATAGCAGGTTTATTCCCCCCTCTATTCCCTGTAAGGATGGCTTTACGAGAACATGGTACGACATCACTAGTAACTCAATTATTTTCATCATTCAAACTTACAATCATGGCAAAGCCAGCATTGAATTTTAGCAACTTAACTATTGGTAAAAAAATTTTAAGAATACGCCAAATAGTTATTGCCACAACAGGCAGCTCAGTTTACACAACCCCAAAACCAACACTAGCAGCTATTACAGCCGCAGTTGATCAACTAGAAGACGACCAATTGGCATTGAAAACAAGTGGCCCTTCAGCAACAACAATTAGAAACGCCCAAAACACTTTTGTAATGGGATTAATGAACGAATTTGTTGCTTATGTATCCATAGAGAGTGGTGGCGACCAAATAAAGATTGAAAGCACCACGCTCGACATCAAGAAACCGCCAACTCCGCCAGCAATAATGCCACAGGTGCAGAACTTAATAGGAAATACTGGTCTGTTTCCTGGAGATATTCTCCTAAAATGGAAGGCAGTAAAAGGGAAAAAGTATTACATCATCCAAAAAAGTGCTGATGGGCTTACCAACTGGGCAAACGAAGGTCAACCAGTTACCAAAGCTAAGGCTACTATATCGGGTCTGGTTACAGAAACAACTAGTTATTTTAGGGTTGCCGCAGGCAATGTATTAGGCTTAGGCCCAAACAGTGATGATGCAAAAGCTATAGCAAAGTAACCAAAACTAGCTTGGCAGCTATTGGTATTGAGTAACACTTAGTACAACTAAAAGCCATCACATTGGGTTGTGGTGGCTTTTTTTAGTGGTAGATAATCAGTAATAATAGTAAATCATAAACAGAAAATAAACTTGTTGAGATGCAGTAAAACCTTAGATAAAAAATAGGTTTAGCTAAATTTAGTTTGAGAAAGGGTGATTTTACCACAAGGAACACTAGGATTTACACAAAGTACACCAAGCATAATTAATATTATTGAGGCATCGCGTTTCATTTAAAGGACACAAGGCAATACGGGAATGCTGCTATTTTATTAGATAGTTCACATTTAGAATTCCCTGGTAGCCTTGTGTATCTTATTACTTATATGCCTTGTGGTTTAGCATCTTCACACAGACTTCAAGACACCAAAAAAAGAATTTTGAAAATTAGATGTATATACATACATTTGCATTAGAAATGAAATTAGAACAGGCGATAAAGAGTACAAAATTTAAGAGTGAAGTGCACAAAGCAGTACTGCATATACTGTACACTGCGTGGTGGTTGAAGACACTTAGCGCTAAGGAATTGAAGGAATTTGGATTGACGCATGAGCAATATAATGTGCTGCGGATACTGAAAGGAAAGCACCCAGAACAAATGTGCGTAAGAGATATTGCTAGTAGGATGATTGAAAAGAACTCAAACGTACCAAGGATTATAGACCGTTTGGAGATAAAGAAACTAGTGGAAAGAACGACTTCTCTGTTAGACAAAAGAGAGACTGTTATAACAATAACTAAGGCAGGTATTGCCTTACTTCAGGCTAGTACATTTGTACTGGATGAGAAGATGACTAAGCAGTTTACATTGCCCGAGGAGGAAGCTGTAACGCTTAACCTTTTGCTGGAAAAAATTAGGGAAACAACAGATTAGATTTTTTTGAATAAATACGTGTATATACATTTAATTTGAATAAAAAATAAGAAATAAGATGAAAACAATATTACATAAAGCAAACACTAGAGGACATGCAAATCATGGATGGCTAAATAGCTACCATACTTTTAGTTTTGCAGGTTACCATGAGCCGAGCCGCATACATTTCGGCGCATTGAGGGTACTGAACGATGATACTGTTGCACCAAGTATGGGTTTTGGCAAACATCCACACGATAATATGGAGATAGTTTCTATCCCACTAAGTGGAGATTTGGAACACCAGGATTCTACTGGTCGCCATGAAATAATAAAACAAGGCGATGTGCAAATAATGAGCGGCGGTAGTGGTATATCTCACAGCGAAAAGAACGCAAACAGCAATAAAGAAGTTAAGTTTTTGCAGATATGGGTATTGCCTAAAGAAAAGGACATTACTCCTAGATACGAACAGAAATCTTTTCCTTTATTAGATAGAAAAAACAAGTTGCAAACTGTTGTAGCTCCCGACGATGAAACTGCGGTATGGATAAATCAGGATGCATGGTTTACCTTAGGTAGTTTTGATAAAGACGCTACCTCATCTTACAAGTTGCACAACGAGCAAAGTGGCGTGTACGCCTTTGTAATAAAAGGAAGTATCACACTAAATGGTGTGGCTTTGGAAGAAAGAGACGGCTTGGGCATTACTGATAGTACCGAAATAGACATCAAAGCAGACAGTAATACAGAGGTTTTATTGATGGAAATACCGATGAAGTTAAGTTAAGAAAGTAATAAGTATTAGGTTGTAAGTTTGATTACTTAATACCTACTACTTACAATTTAAAATAATGATTTTTATGAACAGAACAATTAAAAGTATTGCATACGCAGACATGATGGATATGGGTGGCTTTCCTGTTAGGCAAGCTTTCCCTTCTCGCAAAACGGAACAGATTGATCCTTTCTTGTTGTTGCATCATGCCAATGTAAAAGTGCCCACACATATTCCGACTAGTAAAGCAGGTGTTGGTCCGCATCCACACAGAGGATTCTCACCAGTAACTTTTATCTTTAAGGGTGGAGTGCATCATCAAGATAGCAGAGGCAATAACAATATCATTTATGAGGGCGGCACACAATGGATGAACGCAGGAATGGGGGTTGTTCATAGCGAAAGACCGCCACATGATATTCACGAAATAGGTGGTGTACAAGAGATAATTCAACTATGGGTAAACACTCCTGCTAAGCATAAGATGGATCAGCCTGTGTATCTTCCGGCAAGCAAAGAAGAAATTCCTTTTATTGAGTCAGCAGATAAAATGGCTAGAATAAATATTGTTTCTGGAGAATTGAATGGTGTGAAAGGTATTATCCCTACCCTATCGCCCGTAAATACTTTTACTACAGATATCAAGAAAAGTGGACAGTTTCAGTTTACGATTCCCGCTACACACAATGCTTTTGTCTATGTATTGGGGGGAAAGATAAAAATAAATGGCAGTGATGAGGTACTAGCAAACTATATCACTATCCTTAATAAGGATGGTGAAGGTTTTTTAATTGAAGCATTGGAAGATGCTAAACTAATGATTGGTACTGGTGAACCATTAAACGAGCCAGTAGCTTCTCACGGCCCATTTGTGATGAATACCCAAACAGAGATCATGGAGGCATTCAGGGATTATCAATTGGGGAAAATGGGAGTACTGATAGAGGACTAAATATGAAATATGAGTTATGAAATATGAAGTCAAAATTTAGAACAAAATCATATTTCATAGTTCATATTTCTCATTTCATATTTTTTTTATAACCTCCCTTCAATGGGACTAAAACAAACAAAAATGGCTATTTACAAACTAGACGCTATGCACAGCGAAATCACTTTTAAAGTGAAACACTTAATGATTAGTACAGTTACAGGAAACTTTACTAAATTTGATGCAACAATGGAAGCTGAAGCCGAAGACTTCAGCGATGCTAAAATTAGCTTTACGGCTGATGTTACAAGTATCTCAACAGGTAATGAGCAAAGAGATGGTCACCTAAAGAGTGTTGACTTCTTTGATGCTGAGAAATTCCCTGCTATTTCTTTTACCTCTAGTTCTTTCAAACACAAGAGTGGAAGTGATTATGAATTGTTTGGTGATTTAACCATCAAAGACAAAACTTCTCAAGTAACATTGGCAGTTGAGTATGGTGGCGCAATGACTGACTTCTATGGTCAATCAAAAGTTGGCTTTGAAATAGAAGCAAAAATTAGTCGTGCAGAATTTGGACTTACTTGGAGCGCAGTTACAGAAGCTGGTGGTGTAGTAGTAAGCGATGAAGTTAAATTAGCATTATCAGTACAATTAGTAAAACAAGCATAAGAAGTTGTACGCTTTAAGTTATACGTTTTACGTAAGACTTGATACGTATAACATACAACTCTTTTTCATTCACACTTAAATAATAAACAAAATGAACATTGCAAAACAAATCCCGGCTTTCTTATTAGCTCTTGTATTCATTGTATTTGGGCTAAACTTTTTCCTGCATTTTTTACCTATGCCACCAATGGATGGTGATGCTGGCGCATTTGCAGGACTATTGTACAAAACAGGTTACTTGACAGTTGTTAAGGTTTTAGAGGTTTCTATTGGAATCTTATTACTCATCAAACCTACTCGTGCATTGGCATTGTTGCTTATTGCACCTATTGCCGTTAACATCATGTTATTTGAGCTTTGCATCGCTCACAAACCAGGAATTGGTGTTGTATTAGTCTTAATTAATGCTATTGGTATTATTCTTTCAAAAGAAAAATACTTAGGTATTATTGCTAAGTAAATTCTTTTGAACTTATTCTATCAAGCAAAAAAGAGACTACCCAATTGGATAGTCTCTTTTTATGCTTTTAATTAAAGTAAATTATAAACTCTTAATTTCACTAACTAATTGTTGCAATACACTTTTGGCATCACCAAATAGCATCGATGTCTTTGGTTGGAAGAACAAAGCATTTTCAATACCTGCATAACCAGGTTTCATACTGCGCTTATTTACTATTACGTTCTTAGCTAGTTCAACTTCTAAGATAGGCATTCCATAAATAGGAGAAGCTGGGTCATTCTTTGCAGCGGGATTAACAACGTCGTTTGCACCAAGAATCAATACCACATCAGTAGTTTTAAATAAGTCATTGGCATCTTCCATTTCTAATAACTTATCATAGCTAACATCTGCTTCAGCTAGTAATACGTTCATGTGACCAGGCATACGACCCGCAACTGGATGTATTGCATAGATTACTTCTACCCCTTTTTCGTCTAATAATTTCTCTAACTCATGGCAAACGTGTTGTGCCTGAGCAACTGCCAGACCATATCCAGGAACAATGGCAACCCTGTTTGCATAAGCCATGACCATAGCCGAATCACTAACAGATATTTCTTTGTAAGTACCGCCACTAGCAGACTGTTGTACAGTACCGCCTTTATTACCACCAAAAGAACCAACCAATACATTTAATAAACTACGGTTCATTGCCTTACACATCAATATGGTTAAAAGCGTACCCGCAGCACCTACTAGAATACCACCAGTCAACATTACTTTATTACCATAAAGGAAACCACCACAAGCAGCGGCAACACCTGTAAAAGAATTCAATAGAGAGATTACCACCGGCATATCAGCACCACCAATAGGTAATACGAACATGATACCGTAAACCAATGCACCTGCAAGGATAACGTAGAATAGATAAGCATTTGATGGGGTGATGTTGAACACCAAATAACCAGCAATACAAACCATGATAAAAAGCATAATTGTATTCAGAATCTGCTGTCCTCCAAAAGAAAAGTCTTTAACCCGACCGTTTAGTTTGCCCCAAGCGATGATACTTCCCGCAAAAGAAACAGAACCGATGATTACACCCAAGAAGATAGTAATTAGTTTTCCATGAAGTGAAATACCAGAAGCTAGATCGGAAGATACCCGACCAAACTCTATAATTGAGATTAAACCTGCGCAGGCACCACCCATACCATTGAATAGACTTACCATCTCTGGCATTGCAGTCATTTTTACTTTCTTAGCAGCGAGGAATCCAACGATTGTTCCGATGGCTAGTCCACCAAATATCCATGCGTAGTTATGTAGTCCTTCTCCGTCAGGGCCTTTGTATAAAAAGATAGTTCCTGCAATAGCGATAGCCATACCACCTGCCGCGATAAGGTTTCCCTTACGAGCGGTTGCAGGATTCGAAAGCATTTTCAATCCTAATATGAAAGTTATCGAGCCTATCAGGTAGCAAATTGTAAGTATGTTCAATTCCATGTTTAATGATTAATGTTTGGTAATAAATAACAAGTGATTCACACCACTCTTGTATTTCTTTTTGCCTTGGTGTCTTTGTGGCAATCTCTTTTATTTCTTCTTTTTGAACATCTCCAACATTCTGTCGGTAACTACAAAGCCACCAACTACGTTTAATGTTCCCAAGATAACAGCCAGAAACCCAAGAATTATCGCAACAATCTCATGCGCCTCGCCCATTACGATGATAGCACCAATGATTACCACACCATGTATTGCATTGGCACCACTCATTAAAGGTGTATGCAAAACACTTGGTACACGACCAATTACTTCGATACCTAAAAATATCATCAGTATAACTATGTAAATGATTTCCTGATTGCTTCTTATCAGATTAAGGATGTATTCCATATTTTAATGTTTAAGTATTAATTTATAATTATGAACGATTAATGTTTAATGATTAATATACAGCAATTGAGGTTTAGCGATTTATTATTAAACACAAATCACTAACAACTAATCACTAAAGTAGTGCTTTTACCCTGTCGTTTACCACTTCACCATTGTACGTAATGCAGCTTCCTTTTACTAAGTCGTCTTCAAAGTTCAGATTTATTTCGCCTTCCTTTGTGAGGATTAGTTGTAAGAAATTCAATACATTCTTACCATATAATTTACTAGAGTCGAACGCCATTGTGCTAGGTAGATTACTGTTACCATAGATTGTTACACCTTTCCTCACAACAGTTTCATTGTTCTTGGTGAATGGTGTATTTCCTCCTGTTGCAGAAGCAATATCTATAATAATGCTACCTGCCTTCATGTTATCTAGCATAGCTTCTGTTAATAGAATTGGAGCAGTCTTACCAGGTATTTGTGCCGTTGTAATCACTATATCTGCTTTAGCTGCTGAATCAGCTAGCTTTTGTTGTTGTTTTTGTTTGTATTCTTCCGATTGTTCTACGGCATAACCTCCAGCTTTGCTAGCATCTGCAGCACCCTCCACCTCTACAAACTTTGCCCCAAGGCTCATTACTTCTTCTTTTACGGCAGGTCTGGTATCAAATACTTCTATAACCGCACCTAATCTTTTTGCGGTTGCTATGGCTTGCAAACCTGCAACGCCTGCTCCTAAAATCAACACTTTAGCTGGTGGAATACTTCCAGCAGCAGTCATGAACATCGGAAAATAACGTGGAAATAAATTAGCAGCAGTCAACACAGCTTTATAACCTGCAATATTGGCCTGACTACTCAACACATCCATTGCCTGAGCCCTAGTGGTACGTGGCAACATGTCTAAACTAAAAGTTGTTAGTCCTTGAGAACTCCACTTTTGTATCGTTTTAAACTGAAACAGTGGTTGGAAAACGCCTAGCAATACTGCCTTTGGCTTTAGTAAAGCCTCATCTTCTGGGGTTAATAACTGAATAGAGAACACGATGTCACTCTGCTGCAAAATCTCGTTTCGGCTTGTAACTTTAATCCCCTTTTCGAGGTAAGTGTCATTATTTGCAAACGCACCATCACCAGCACCGTCTTCAACGAGTACCGTAATTCCTTTTTTAATTAATGTGGCTGCTTGTTCTGGCAATAACGAAACTCTGTTTTCCCCTTGTGGTTCTTTTAAAATACCTGCTGTCATTAAAGTAAATTGAATGTATTAGTAAGAAGTAATTTTTCCGAACTCGACGAAAATACTAAAAACGAATTGCAAAATGTTGTTTTTTTAATTGCTCTTTCCTGAAAAAAATAAAACTCACCCCAAAAAGCTCAATTGAAATCGTTATCGTCGCTTGATGCTTAATTTTTGTCCAACTCTTATTTTTTTCTAAATCAATGTTAATGTCTTTAAAAACAACAATTGTGTCTTCATTAAACATAGGAGATAGTCTTAAACAGAAGTCTAATAAATCCTCATGGGTATTGTTTATGAATATTAAATCGTAAGTTTTTTTATCTCTTTTTGCCTCAATTAATAAAGTGTCAATAGATGTTTCTATCGATATATTCTGCAAGGATAATTCCCTGAAATTCTGTTTTGAAATGATGGCTACCAGCTCGTTTGTTTCTACACCATCAACTTGAATGCTCTCATTAGTAGCGGCGAGGTAAGCAGTAGATATTCCCAACGAAGAACCTATTTCCAAAATATTTTGTGGCTTAAAATACGCTACAATCCTAAAAAGTAATTGATTGTATTTTTCTGGCAAGGACTGCTTAGCTAGTTCTTTTATAGATGTTTCTTTTCCGTAGTAATTAATTTTTCTTTTATCGCGCAGCAATTCTTTTTTCAAAAAACCTATCTCTTCATAAGCATAAAAATACCTTTCGTCGTTCAATATTTCTGTTATAAATGTATAGACAAACGGCGAGTGTGTGCCATGCCCTTTGCTATTGGATGCCCTACAGAAAAACTGTAGTTTTTTGAGTGCTATTCTTAATTTTTGAATCATTACGTCTTGTAGAAAGCATATTGGTTGAGAATGAGTTAATTCTATTCAATTAACCAGAGCCTAATATTGCAAATATAATTGCAGGTACCGAAGCCATTCCAGTTCTTTTCGGCAATTGCTATTTTGCCTACATTTTTGAGAATCATATAAACTTCTTCCTGTGCCATCCTAAGAACGGGGAATTATAAGTGTAAGCCCAAGCTGCCTTTTTACTGGTTTACAAGTAACTCAACCACCACCTTTCCTTGTTGCTAGTCTTGTATCCATCATACCATTTGCAAAGCGGGTAAAGAGAAATTACCAACCCCGCCCAAACAATGTATACTACTAACAATCAGGTATGCAATATTTTAAAAATTACCACGTATGTACATTAGGCACATAGATTTGATATTAGTTTATATAAGTACACATAAAAAAGACATCTAGCAAGTTTAAATCTATGTGAACTATGAGTGTAACGTTTTTTTATCTTTCTTTTTCTTATGTGGCTATTGTGGTAGATTATTGGTGATTTTGTTGCAAACCTCATTGTGTTGAGTATATTAATTCCAATAAGATTTGAAAACAGTACCGAGTTATCATGAACCATTTTGATTAATCAATAACATGTTTTAAAGTTAATAGGAATCCTTTTTTGTTTGGTGGCTAGTTCCATTGTATTGTTTGTGTGTTATTTTATTCCTTAAATCACTAGCAAACTACATCCCCTTATGTCGCTATTATCCAACCTGCCCCATACTTCAAAACTGCCATCTTCGTACACAATCCCAACATCATCGGTGGCTATAAACGAGCAACTGTAAATGTTTGCTAGATCTATTACATTTAATACCCCCCTTCCAGATTGCCTTATGGTTAGTGGGTCGTCCTCATCTCGCACCAATACTTTCATCCATGGTGAACAAATAAATCGTCCATCGCCCAAAGAATAGGCTTGACTTAATAGTTCGGTCATACCATATTCGGAATGTACCTTTTCTACCCCAAAGCCATCGCAAATTATGGCATGTACTTCTGCTCTAGTTAGTTCCTTTCTTCGTCCTTTCATCCCACCAGTTTCCATGATGGTCGTATATTTAAGGTTGAGTTTGTATTGTTCCGCAAAGTCGAGCAAGGCAAAAGTAACTCCTATCAATAAAGTCTTCTGTTGCTTTGCTTCTTGCTGTAATAAAACGGATTGCAGTTTATCAAAATCATATAAATAAAAGCCACTATTGGAATTGTTGGAGGCTTTTATCAGTTCATCCACCATAACTATCAAAGAAGAATTATTTCTTTCTAGATAAGAGGGCAGCAGTCCAATAATGCACCACTCGGTTATATCCCCATAAAACAATTTGAAAGCTTTAAAAAAACTCTCTTGATAAATAGAAACATCTTTTACCAAATGCCTACTATTAGTGGTCTGCGATGTACCGCTACTCTCAAAAATAACCTCAGGCTCAAACTCCGTGGTAACAACAGTGTTGCTTTTAAAAAAAGAAATAGGGAGGAAACAATGGTTAGTATTTAATGATAAATGATTAATGTTAAGTTGTGATTTCTCTTCATTAATCATTAAACGTTTATCATTAAATATTGCATTCCACTCCCCATAAACCGCATTATTATCCCTTTGAAATTGCGCCACTTCATTAGCTAATTCATCGAACTGCTGCGGTGTTACTGAAAAAATATTGTTAATGATTGAATCGAGCACAAGTATTTGTTGGGATAGTTTGAGTAAATTTGATGCAATTATTGAAATATGAATACAAAAATAGTGTTACTGGTGGTAATTACGCTGATTATTAACTCTTGTAACAAAAGTGATTTCTCCACAAAACCACATTTATCCTTAGTAAGTGTTAATACTACCAGATTAGTAAATGATGGCGACAACCTGATTTTCACTTTCAATTTCAATGATAAACAGGGGCAGGTTGATACCTTATTTATGAAACGTTGCACCTTAGTTTGCTCCGATACTTCAAATACAAATTACATTCTTAAAAAGACTTTAGACACGCTCTTAATTCCTGCCTATCCCTCTACTTCTTATCAAAAAGGGCAGATTACGTTTAACTGCGTGTACAGCGGAGTCAATGGCACTTACGAAAACCTTAATTCGTGCATCGATTCTTCTTCGGGTGCTTCTAAAACGGACACTTCCTATTTTCTATTTTGTTTAAGAGATGCCGCTGGGCATCTTAGCGACACGGTTAAGTCGCCAAAAATAACTTTTGTAAAAAACTAAACAGATAGCTTGCTTTACCGCCTTTTTCGTTCCTTCTTTTTTGGCAATTACTTCTATGGGGTGTGTGCGGTGGCATTGTCCGTAGAATCTGCCTTGCAACAGGCTGCTGGCTTTAATTCTATTGTTTATTATCTCGTTGTTTTTTCTGCAACGGTGGTCTATTATACCTATGCTTACACTAGCGATGCCAATCCTAATGCTGCTAATGAACGCTCGGATTGGTACATCCAAAACAAAAGATTGGTGCTGGCTTCCCAACTAGCTTTTGGAATCATATTTACACTTTTCCTCGCAATTTTCATTGCGCAGCAAAAAGAATATCTGTTTAAAATACCATTTTATTACTGGGTTATTTTGTTGGTATTTCCGCTAACGGCAGCTTTGTATTATGGATTTCAGTCGCCAGCATTGCGTAAATATAACCTTCGGGATACTGGCTGGTTGAAGCCTTTTGTGATTGGTTTTGTGTGGGCTGGTGCCGTTTCTGTTTATCCTGTGGTGTTTTCAACGCTGGCAAAAGGGGTGGAATATCATTTGAGTGCATTGAAGATTATGCTTTTTATCAAGAATTTCATGTTCATAACGGTGCTGTGTATCATGTTCGATATAAAAGATTATGCACAAGACCATAACCGACAGCTAAAGACGTTTGTGGTGAGGGTGGGTTTGCGCAAAACAATTTATTCTATATTGATTCCGCTGTGTAGTATTGGGTTGGGTACTTATGTAATCTATGCTTTAGTCCAAGATCTTCCTTTGATAAGAATAGTATTCAACACTGTACCTTTCGTTTTGTTGATAATTGTTGCCTACTCAATGAACAAAAGGAAAAATATTATCTATTACCTTGCGGTGATTGATGGATTGATGTTGGTAAAGGCAATATGTGGCTCTTTGGGGATGATTTTGAGCATGAATAAATAAAGTAGTATATACCGTATTGGCAATTTGGTGTACGAAATGAAAAATATGATACACCAAATAAAAAATATGACGCACCAAATAATAGTGATTTAGCGAGAAACAAATAAAATATCATTTCATAATTATAAACAATAAATAAGGACAATGGCGAACAGTAAGAAAGAGAATAAAAAGGAAAAAGTAGCGATTACTGCTACAAAGGCAGACAAGGCAAAAGACAAAAAAGAGAAAGACAGCAAACCAGCAACAGTGCTTACAGAAGGGGCAGTTGGGTTTTTGCGAAACTACATCAACACACCATCGGCGGTAGGTTTTGAGAGTGGTGGACAGAAATTGTGGTTAGATTATATCAAGCCGTTGGTGGATACGCACTATGTAGATCCTTACGGAACGGCTGTGGGAATTATCAATCCAGACGCACCTTTCAAAGTAGTAATTGAAGCGCATTGCGATGAGATTAGTTGGTTTGTAAATTATATAAACAACGAAGGTTTGATTTATGTAAAAAGAAATGGTGGGGTAGATCATCAAATTGCTCCAGCAAAAAGGGTTTTGATACATGGGAAAAAAGGGGCTGTAAAAGCGGTTTTTGGCTGGCCAGCCATACATACTCGTTTGAGTAATGCAGAAAATAAAGAACCCGTTGCTAAGGTAGAAAACTTGTTTCTGGATTGTGGTGCACGCAACAAAAAGGAAGTAGAAGAGCTAGGAATACACATTGGGTCGGTAATTACGTATGAAGAAGGTTTTGATGAACTAGCAAATGGTTACTACATAGGCAGGGCGATGGATAATAGAATTGGTGGATTTATGATTGCTGAGGTAGCGCGTTTATTGAAGGAAAACAAGAAGCAATTGCCTTTTGGTTTGTATATCGTAAATGCCGTTCAGGAAGAAATAGGCTTACGTGGTGCAGAAATGATTGCCCGCAGGATTAAACCAAACATCGCCATCATCACCGATGTAACGCATGATACCCAAACCCCAATGATTAATAAAATTATAGAAGGTGATGTAGCTTGTGGCAAAGGACCTTCACCTTGTTACGGCCCAGCAGTACACAATAAACTATTGCAAATAGTAGAAGAAGTGGCGGCAAAGAATGAAATTCCGTTACAGATGCGCACTGTTAGTAGAAGCACAGGAACCGATACAGATAGTTTTGCGTACGCGAATGATGGTTGTCCGAGTGTACTAATTTCTATTCCACTGCGCTACATGCACACCACCGTAGAAATGTTGCACAAAGATGATATTGACAGCACTATACAATTGATGTATCAGACCTTGCTGACTTTAACACCAGATACTAATTTGAGTTATCTGTAAATAGAAATTAGATATTAGATATTAGATATTAGATATTAGATGAATTATGGGTTACACTGTTATGTCTAATATCTATTATCTTATATCTAACAACATTTGTTTTTCGATTATAAAGAAATTTTTATACCTTTCGTGTCAAGCAATTACCGCTAAGATTTTTTTAAATCATTAAATTGAAAGGATATGATTGAATACGTGCCTTTAGATTCCACTTTAGCAGATTTGGTGGGCTATAATGAAAGAAGTAAAATACTAGAGGTGCATTTTGTGGCAAGTGGCTACACGTTTGCCTACGAAGATGTTCCAGAAGAAGAGTTTGATAATTTGTTGGATGCAAAATCGAAGGATAAATACTTGCAATACATTATGGATAGTTACGAAGGATATAGGATAAATACGCAGCAAACGAGATAGGGCAAATGAAAATTCCCTTTAGCGATACTGGCATAAGCGTATAAAAATGTTTGAATATTTACCTTTGTAAAAATTAGTTATGATGGATACAGCAATAGAATCGCCGATAAAGTTTACAGATAACGCTATTAATGAAATAAAAAGGTTGGTAGCAGAGGACGGTTTCGATAATACACAGAAGTTAAGAATTGGTGTAAAAGGTGGTGGTTGCAGCGGACTTACTTATGTTTTGGGTTTCGACCAGCAACTGCCAGAAGATGAAGTTTATGATGCAGAAGGGTTAGAGTTTATCATGAATCCTAGTCACCAATTGTATCTTTACGGAATGCAGGTAGATTGGCATGATGGTTTGAACAGCAGAGGATTTACCTTCTCTAATCCTAATGCTAGCAAGACTTGTGGTTGCGGAACATCTTTTAGTGTGTAGCACAGTAAAACAGTGAATATTACAAAGGCTGCCCAATATGAGGCAGCCTTTTGTTTATTACTAATGTTTACTTACTATCGACACTTTGTCGGATTGCAACTAATACTGCATAAAAATTGTTAGTATGATTAACAGCTTAAATACACAATAAATGAAAAAGTTTCAGGCTATTATCAAGTTTACAATGGACGATGAGTTTATGACCTTTGTCACGGCACACCGTACCTACATCAACTACTTGATGAATAAAGGCATCATAGATAGTTATGCTGTAAGCATGGAATCCCAAACAAGCTGGGTAACATTTAACTGCGAGAATAAAGCCGAAGCCGCCAATTACTTGGGAAAATCGCCTCTATACAAATACTGGAATTACGAAATTGAAGAGTTATTTGTGTATGATAGCCAACATTACCGTTTACCAGCCCTGCAATTAAATTAGTGGATGCAATTAGATTTCTTCAAAGCCGCATCAGCAAATCTTCTGCCCTTTGATGGCGAAGTTCATTTGATTAATAACTTCCTTAAAGAAGCAATTCCAAACCATTTTTTCAATCAATTACAAGATACTATAGCTTGGAAACAAGAAGGCATGAAGATGTATGGCAAACATCTCAACTTCCCCCGCCTTACCGCTTGGTATGGGGAGGAAGGAAAAGTTTATAAATATTCAGGAATAGTAAATATCCCTTTACCTTTTACACAGTTGCTATTAGAAATGAAACTAGCCGTTGAAACGCATACAGGTTGTAGTTTTAATTCAGCCCTTCTCAACCTATATCGCAATGAAAAAGACAGTATGGGCTGGCATAGCGATGATGAAGATGAACTAGGCATTAACCCCGCAATAGCATCTTTATCTTTTGGCGAAACAAGGTCTTTTCAGTTTAAGCATAAACATCTTGCCAAGACGACACAAACAATCCAACTGCCAAACAATAACCTGCTGTTAATGCAAGGAACTACCCAAGACCATTGGGTACATCAGATACCTAAAAGCACAAAGCCCTGCCTACCGAGGGTTAATATCACTTTCAGGAAGATTATTTAATCCAAAAACCTTTCCTTTAATTCTTTTGTAGGAATCCAGCACTCCTCTCTTTTCCCAAACCATTCGTAGCGGTGGTTGGCAATATATCTGTAAACAGCATTTCTTATAAAGGCGGGGATAATGATAAAACAATAAACAAGTGGTAGTACTCCGTTTAGTTTTCTGGCAACCCTCAGTGCTGCGGTGGATTCAGTGTATACTTTATCGTTCTCTAGTAGGATAAAGGAAGAAAAGTTGTTGTTAGATAATCCACTATCCAACAACAACTTCTGTCCAACTTCGCCTTGAAGGGATGCAAACTTAAAAGTAGCGTGCTTATCATGTTCTATCACAAACTGAACGCTACTATTACAAAGGTTACAAAGCCCATCAAAGAATATAATATTCATAAAGGGAAGTATGAGATATGAAATATAAATGCATAAAATAATTCCTGATTTAAAACTAGTATGTAATATCTAATAACTTACAATCCATACTTTTTACTTAATACTCAATTCTTCATATCTCATAGTTCATATTTCATATTTATCTTCTTACCCCATGTTATGAAACACCTTATTTACATCTTCGTCTTGTTCCAAACGCTCTATCAGCTTACTTATATCTTCTGCTTGTTCGTCTGTAACAGGGACTGTAGTAGTAGGAATCCACTCTAACTCTGCACTTATGGGTGCGATATTTTTATCTTCCAATGCTTTTTGTAGGCTGCCAAAGTCGGAAAAAGCACACCGCAATACCAATATATCTTCCCCATTTTCTCCAACGCTCTCCCCTATCTCATCCAATCCATGGTCTATCAATTCCAACTCTAAATCATCTAAACTAAGTCCTTCTGGTTTTAATTTGAAGCTGCCCACTTTCTTAAACTGAAAACTCACGCTTCCACTATTACCCAATGCACCATGGCCTTTATTAAAATGACTCTTTACGTTTGCCACTGTACGAACGTGGTTATCTGTGGCAGTTTCTACCAATAAAGCAACCCCGTGTGGCGCATATCCTTCATATAATATTTCGTCGTAGTTGGCAGTATCCTTACCCATCGCCCTTTTAATGGCGGCCTCAACGCGGTCTTTAGGCATCCCTACGCTTCTGGCATTCTGGTAACAACGCCTCAATGCAGGGTTGGTGGCAGGGTCTGGTCCGCTTGCTTTTACTGCTATTACTATTTCTTTCCCTATCCGGGTGAAATTCTTGGCCATTTTATCCCACCTGGCAAACATCGTTGCCTTCCGTACTTCAAAAATCCTTCCCATTATATCTGTTTTTTAACTTGACGGCAAAAGTAAGGTTCTTATTACTTTAAAAAAGAAAGTGAAATCATCTCTTTTAATAAAAACAAGGGATAACTGATGCAGGATTTTCTAAAACGTCGGTTTCGCACATTTCATCTGATTGCGCATTTTTCTATCATCACCGTTTGAATTTCCATTTGGATTACCGTATCCTCCGCTTCTACGGTTATTCAGTTTTGCTTTGTAAGACAGGGTAAACTCGAAACCACCTTGTGTTTGACTGGCTGTTTTTAGGGTACTTACCGTAACATCATAGCTAACACCCACACTCATAGAAAACATATCAAGCTTCAAGGTTGGCACTAAGGCATCATTCCACCGGTAAAATGCACCAGCGTATATTGCCATATCATTAAATCCTTGTTCATTAGCTGGCTGAAAGTCGTGGAATAAATCCATTTCATACATCAATCCACCCAAAAACTCTCTATTTCCGCCTTGCCTTATGTAGTCTAGGTAAAATATGAGTCTATTAACATCAGAAACAGGCAGTGACAACCCACCATTAAACGTGCTTTTCTGATTTATAGTAGACGCACTATTTACATTGGTATAATACCCAGTCTTAGGGTTATTTACATGGTAAAGACCCGCACCAACGTAATAATGCGCCAGATTATCCCCAGCAGAGAAACTACTACTCCATGAGATACCTGTGGATAAATCCCAGTAGGTGTATCCCGTTTTTGAGAACTGCTGTAGCGAAGTAATGTTAGGATTGTACGAACCCGTAGAAGGGTCAAATTGGTCGCCAAGCTTGAGTAAAGAAGGGTCGAACTGACTTTCTACAGGTCCACCCATTACGGCAGCGGACAAATAACTGTCATCCCCAAAGGATAGATGGTAATTAACTACTGGCAATAATTGGGTTCTTTGCAGTTGTATATCTCCCGCAGCATCATGTGTAATTTGAAGCCCAGCAGTAATCCAATCATCATGCTGTCCTATTGGAAATTTGACCTCGGTACTTAATGCCTCAGTCTTGTAGGGAACTGTTATACTTTGCCATTGGTTTCTAAATGTGCCCAATACCCTTACGTCGCCCTCAAAAACACCTGCCAATGCAGGATTTCTTAAAAGTGGGTTCTCATAAAACTGTGAGAAAGTAACATCTTGGGCATGGATCATGTTAACTAATAACATTATCAAACATCCTGTAATTACAATTAATTTCTTCATTTGATTAATATTTTGTGTTATCTGATTATTGATGTATTACCCTTGAAAGTATAAGCAACATCATTATCGCATACCACTTCGCAGGTATATACATAGACATCGGCCGCCGCTGGTATCCCTTTTATTGTACCATCCCAACCAAAAGAATTATCATTGGGTTGGAAGTTTGTTTTTTCAAATACTATCTGTCCCCATCTGTTATAAATTCTAAATGAGTTTACAACCCTTATCCCCTTTCCTTGTACTACCAATTTATCATTTACTCCATCTTTATCAGGTGTAAAAGCATTAGCGATAAATACCTGCGTATTCTTACAAAAAGCTTTAATACAAAGCGTATCCACATTTGCACTACAACCATAAATATTTGTTGCTTTGAGGGTGTAGCAAATATCATTCTCTACAGTTGCTACGGGGTTAGGGCAGTCGTCACAACTTAAATCTGTACTTGGTGTCCATACATACTTACTTATTGGCCCAGCCGCATCTGTAGGATACATAAATATTGGATTTAGTGTAACCTTTGTTCCAGTAGACAACACCAAATTATTACCTAAAGAAACGGATGGATAAGTACCCACGGCAACAACTAGGTAACTAGTATCGGCAAAGCAATGATAGTTATCCGTACCAATAATCTGATAGTCTGTTGTAATGGGTGGATTGGCCAATGGCGTTGCAATATTGGTAGCACTTAGCCCAGTAGGAGGAAACCAATTATAATTTGATGCTCCACTTACA
>JANYEX010000122.1 GCA_025359725.1 Chitinophagaceae bacterium
AACAACAAATCTGACTTGTCCTTTTCATTCATCTCCCCCAAAGCTAACACCATCGAAGGTCCGTACTTCTTACGCCAATCTGACAGCAACTTAAACCCTGATACAGGGTTAAAATTAAAGCGTTTGATAGCCTCACTCTGGCTCATTCTGCCCTCCGCTAATTCACGTACCAACCACCTGCGAAAACTCGGTTCATAAACGCCTAATTTACCCGATGATTCAAAACTTTCCGACACCTTAACAGTGTATACATTCCCAACTTTTTCTGTTTCCATCTTCTCCGTTTTTGCCCATTTAACTGACAAGCTATTTCAGGAGATGACAACCTTCCACCGAGCCAGTTTCGCTTACGTAGCAGGCAGCAATGGTTATTTCTTGTCCAGCATTGGCGGCGGGTAGTATCAGTGCCATCGGATTTTTTGTAAAGTCCACAAACTTTGGATAATCTGCAGGGTCGGCAGGTGGGGTTGGTCCAATAAAATAGCGAATCCTTGTGCTATGTACGCCCACTGGTTTGCCAATATTACCCGTAGAGGTATGAATATGCACATCAATTGTATGCGCCGCAGCAGCCTTAACTACCATTGCCGGAATTTCCGCAGGCTGCCCTTCATGACTGGTGCGGGTTTCTGAATGCAACTTCATACCAGTGGCGGTAATGATGGCATCGGTTGCCAAAACGTTGTCATACAACCACATTTTCACAAAGGGGCGTAAAAACTTGGTCAGGTTTGCACGGTTGGTTAAATAAGTGGTGTGCTGCGTTTTGGTGCAGTTCTCTTTGTTTTTAGCAATCAGGTAGCTAGCACTATACGGCGTTAATAATCCCAAAAAGGTAGTCATCGTAGCTACTGGAACGCCTATCCCTGGGGCAGCAAGGCCTTGTATTTCTGTATAAATTTGGTTAACTAATGTATCGTATTCTGCTTCTGAACCTGTAAATTGATCTGTATCTGTTGTCATTTCATTTTTTTTATTGCTTCTTTCCTGCTTTGAGGGGTATAAAAAAGCACTGTTGATTTAATTATAATGCAAAACCTGTTTTATCCCAGCAAATACAATGGGCAATGTGAGTCTTTCGCCATAGTTGCAGTGGTTTACATAAATTTTTATTGCCATAATAGAAGTAGTTATTGTCCTAACTACTTCTATTATGATCCTAAGTGTTTCTCTTATGACCATAAGACGATTGATTATGACCCTAACCGAACCACTTATGACCACAAGTAATTCTCTTATGACCATAACCAAAGTAGTTATGACCATAAAAAACGCCATTTTACACCTAAATCCAACCCAAACCGCAGTTATAAGCCCTAAAAAAGAAGTTGTGATAATGAAGAGATGGCATGTTGCAATCAAATCCATAAGGCGATGCTACTTGGCTTGGTAATTATTTTGTTTATAATTATCAGTAAAGGTTCAAAGGAAAGTTTGATATATCCTAATTAAATAAAAAATAGTTTTTTGAGGGGTGGTGGGTATGATGTTTATTTAGGAAATATAATTATTTATACGTTCTATTGATTGTCGTTGGTGAGAAGACACAACAACCAACTAATACACGAGTATTCGCAAATAAGAAACTTGAGTAGTACTTCCGTCCTATTCGTAGCGGTTACTAAATTCAACAAGTCAAAACTTATATTGAACTAGTAAGTGACAAATGCTATTCTTTTTTAGATTAACTTTACAACATGGAAAAGGTTTTAAGAATCACGACTTTAAAAGATTCCACTACGGACTATTCTTTTTGGCTTACCAAAAGTGAAAAAGAACGATTGGAGGCTATTGAGATATTGAGATCAAACTACATAAAATTTAGAACAGATGTTCAGCCAAGACTTCAAAGAGTTTGTAGAGTTGTTACAAAAAAATAATGCCGCTTATCTAATTGTGGGCGGGTATGCAGTAGGCATACATGGGCATCCTCGCTTTACGGGTGATTTGGATATTTGGCTGAATCCAACAACAGAGAATGCAAAAAAAATAGTACAGACAGTGAATGAATTTGGCTTTTCCTCTTTCAATTTGACTGTAGATGACTTTGAAAAAGAAGGCAATGTTATTCAACTTGGCTATCCCCCACTCCGCATTGATTTATTGACAAGCATAGATGGGGTCACTTTTGAGGAATGTTACCAAAACAGAAAAGAAGTGGATATTGAAGGTGTGATAGTGAATTTTATTGGTTATTGGGACTTATTAAAAAATAAACAGCAAACCGGACGAGCCAAAGACATAGATGATATAGAGCATTTGAAACAGTAGGCAGTAATGAGCAGTAGCATCCGTTTACTACCTCCGCCACTACCAAAAATTCTTCTAAAACCAGTAATTTGTAGCAGTTACTTAATTCTACTAGTCAAGTTCTTATAAAGAAACCTCTATGCCAAGCAAAACATTTAGGAAATAAAAAAGCTGCAAACCAATGATTTGCAGCTAAGAAAAGGTAATAGAAATTTTGTGTGATTCCGCAGAGGCTCGAACTCTGGACCCGATGATTAAGAGTCATCTGCTCTACCAACTGAGCTACGAAATCTTTTTGTTGGGAGTGCAAATATAGGATTCCTACCTTAAAAATCATAATCCTTTTATTGGCGAATCAAGATTTTAATTATTCATGCCTTTACTTTGCCAGTAATGACAAAGAAAATAGCGGTTATAGTTGCGGGTGGTTCGGGGCAAAGAATGGGTGTATCAACCCCCAAACAGTTTTTGAAAATACATGGTAAACCTTTGCTGTGGCACACTATAAAAGCTTTTCTGGATGCGTTTGAAGACATCCATTTGATAATTGTTTTGCCCGAAACTCATTTGGAAACTGGTAAAGACATTACAAAGTATTTCTCTTCCCCCAATATTCATTTTACCACAGGCGGCATCACCCGTTTTCATTCTGTAAAGAATGGACTATTACTTTTAGACACCACCAATAGTATTGTGTTTGTTCATGACGGTGTGAGGTGTATGGTATCCCCCGATTTAATAAAACGTTGTTACAATCAGGCAGTGGAACAAGGTTCTGCCATTCCTGCTGTTGCTGCTACCGATAGTATCAGGATTGTTTCTGATAATGGAGTTAGTGAGGTTGCTGATAGAACTTTGGTTAAAATTATTCAGACACCACAAACCTTTAGGGCTGATATATTATTGCCTGCTTTTGAGCAAGAATATAACGAAGCCTTTACCGATGAGGCTACCGTAGTAGAGGCGTATGGAGGTAAAGTACTACTTATTGAAGGGGAGTATAACAACCTTAAAATTACTAGACCAATAGATTTATTGATAGCAGAGAAGATATTAGAAGAAAGAGGGGATACTAGAAAAGATTCCTATTTTACTTTTTAATTAACCGTAGCCACCAAGGCAACTGATTAAAATGCCAGTGGAGATAGGGTTGGTTAATACTGCCAAACTGCTCATAAAACTTTTTAACGCCTGCCAAATCTGACCCCTCAAAGTCGAATAGTAGTGTTGTTTCGGCATACTCTTTAAAAAGATTATCCATCAGAAAGTGCATGGCATATTGTTTCCTGCCCAAAGGGGTAGTGGTAGGCATTAGGTTATAAATTCGCTTGCTATCTTTTAAAAAAAAAGCTGTTGCCAACCCCTCTTTATCCTTGCTATAAACTCTTTTTGCAAAAGCCTTTCCCTCTTTTTCTAAATCTGTACAGAGTCTTTTAAAGTTATCAAAGTCATGGTGCTTTACATGTGGCATTCTTTCCTGGTAGTACTTTTGATACAATTCTATTGCCTCTAAAACATTTCCATCTTCATAAGTTAACCCGGCGGCGGTTGCTCTTTTTATATAGCCTGATAGCTCATTGGAATACTGTTGGATAATTGTTTCATGACTTGAGGACAAAGGAAGAATATAATTAGCGCAAGAACTTCCCTCTATTCCTAGATCACTATTAGCATGGTTCAGTAGATAGTCCCCATATTGTATAAATCCTTTTATCTCTTTTTCAATATCAATAGCCCCCTCCCCTATCAACCCCAATTGTTGCACAAAGGGTGGCGTATATAAATACTTAATACCCCACTTTCTTCGCCAAGGCAAGGGCATTACTGTTGTATAATCATCCACAACTAATCCATCCCAGTTGTCTGCCATTGCGGAGAGATACTTAGAATCGGCATAAATAAGTCCATTCGAACTTGCCGAAACACAAGCATCCCACTTGGCATTATCAATTTGTGCTGAGGGAATTATTTGTAGATTCATTGGTTCAAATAAAAGAATAATATTAGCATTAAATTAAAATAACTTTTCTATTACTCTATAGATACAAGTAATAGTCCTTCAATAAGCTTGAAAAGGCAGATGTATAATTGTCACTTTCTTTGATACTAATTTCTTTCTCTACAGTTTCTTTAGAACTTTTAGTAAACAAAAGCATACTTCTAAATGGGGAATGTAATGGTGTTTGTTTTACCAATACTTTTTCTTTTAAATAAAATCCTTCCTCCAATGCCATTCGTTCAAAACTCTCTGTACGATGGCAGGGTAAAAGGATGGTAAAGCTGCCGTTGTCATTCAATAATCTTTTGATGGCTGCCAATAGTTCTTCCAGACTAAGCAACTGGCTGTGCATAGCAAGGTTTCTTTTGGAAGAATTACTTTTTAGGTCATTATCAAAGAATGGAGGATTAGAAACTATAAAATCGTATCGCTTATCCTCTCCCAAAGAGAACTCTTTTATATCGCTTTCTATCACATTTAACCTATCCTTCCAAGGCGAATTAGTAAAGTTATCCTTTGCTTCTGCTGCGGCAAGGTTATCTATTTCTACTGCTTCTATTAGTATCCTCTCTTCCTTTTGTGCCAACATCAGCGATAGTAAACCTGTACCTGTACCTATATCGAGTATCCGCATTGGTTTTAATAAACTTACTTTCTCAGCCACCCATGCCCCAAACAAACAACCATCCGAAGTTACTTTCATGGCACTATACTGCTGTGTTATCCTGAACTGTTTAAACTGAAAATAGGTATTTGCCATGCGTTGAAAATATCTTTTTAACCGTAATTAATCTTTTAACGATTTGTTGCCAAAGGTAGCGTTACATTTATCTGCCAAAGTTTACTTGTAATAATTGCAGTGCCAAACAAAACTGACAAAATGATTGTACAAGTAAAACATTTGTTAATTGAAAAATAGATTTATACTGACAAAGTTCAGCTTCGTTTATTTTGACATTTGAAAGGCATATTATTTGTTTATTATAAAAAAAATTAAGTATGAATCTAAAAAACATTTTAACAATCGTGGGCGTTAGTGCCACAACAGCATTAGTAAGTGTTTTTGGCTACACCAAGCTGATGCAAAACCAATATGCGGGTATTCAGGAATCGGGAAAGATTCCTGCCAATTATGCAGGATTCTTTGGCAATAACAATTCTCCAAATTCTGCCATAGACTTTACGGCTGCCGCAACTACCGCAACTCCAGCGGTTGTTCACATCAAAACAAAAACAAAAGCGCGTCAGATTACCAACAACAATCCACAGAAGAATCCTTTTGGTGATATGTTTGGAGGTGATATGTTCGATCAGTTTTTCAATGGTCCACGGGTGCAAACCATCCCCGAGCAAAGGGCTAGTGGTAGTGGTGTAATTATTAGCGAAGATGGGTTGATTGTTACCAACAACCACGTAATTGATGGCGCTGATGAAATAAACATTACCCTTACCAATAAAAAATCTTACAAGGCTACTGTAGTTGGTACCGACCCTAGCAGCGATTTGGCAGTATTGAAAATAGACGACAAAGGTCTTCCTTTCTTGTTGTTTGGTAATAGCGACGAAGCAAAGCTGGGTCAATGGGTGCTAGCTATTGGCTACCCATTAAACTTGGATGTAACCGTTACGGCGGGTATTGTTAGTGCCAAATCTAGAAGCATCAATATCAACGAAAAACAAAGTAAAACACCAGTGGAATCATTTATACAAACTGATGCAGCTGTAAACCCTGGTAATAGTGGTGGTGCATTGATAAATACTAATGGCGAATTGATTGGTATTAACTCTGCCATCGCTTCTCCTACTGGCTCTTATGCTGGTTATTCTTACGCTATTCCAGTAAATATTGTAAAGAAAGTAGTTAATGACATC
This sequence comes from Chitinophagaceae bacterium, assembly GCA_025359725.1. Taxonomy (GTDB): domain Bacteria; phylum Bacteroidota; class Bacteroidia; order Chitinophagales; family Chitinophagaceae; genus Parasediminibacterium. The sequence goes on from JANYEX010000122.1 coordinate 6,122, forward strand.
GTCAAATTCGGTACTGTACAAAGGGCTTTTGTAGGAATTTCTTTCCCTCAAGAGGGAATGTCCGACGAGGATAAAGCCAAACTAGGCATTAAGGATGTTGATGGTGTGTATGTATTGGAGACTCCTGTTGGTGGTGCGGCAAATGCGGCTGGCATTAAAAAAGGCGATGTGGTAACCAAGATTAACGGTGTAAAAGTAACTACTGGACCAGAAATGGTTGAGCAAGTGGCTCGTTACAAACCAGGCGATAAAATCTCTATTACATACTTGAGAGATGGAAAAGAGAACACCGCCAATGTAACCCTAAAGAATAAGGTTGGTAATACAGATGTTGTAAAAGCAGGTGGCGTACTAGAAAGTTTGGGTGCTGATTTGGAAAATGTAGATAAGAAAATAGCAGCATCAAACGATATTGCTGGTGGTGTATTGGTAAAGAAGATAAAAGAAAGTGGATTATTGAAGGCTACCAAGATGCAGGATGGCTTTGTAATTACGAGTGTAAACGACCAAGAAATAAAGAATTTGGATGACCTGAAAGCAGCTCTTACCAGTGCAAAAGGCAGCTCGGTGAGGGTATTGGGTATATATCCTGGCTTCCAAGGCACTTATGCTTATCCGTTAACATTAACGGGCGAATAATAAAATAGAGGGGCGGGTGAATATAAAAGAGGCTGTCTTAATAAGGCAGTCTCTTTTTGTTTTTATAATAAAACAACAGGTCTTAGCAAATAACTGTTTGTCATTAACCGTTTTCTTGCTTGTATATTCGTTTTAGGAGAGGAATTATTCTAAATAATTGTCGTTTTTCCTCATTAGTACGGAGATTATTCTTAAAGATTTACGTTTTCTTATCTAAGCAAATACTATGTGCCTAGTGTACCTATGTGGTAATTTTTGTTTAATGTGAATAAAACTGCGTAACATCAGTTAGTAATGTAACAGAATATAATTTAGGCTTTATAATGTAAATACTGATTGCTTAGTTTGCAAGGCAAACTGCTACTTCTAATTATTTACTTTCATTATGCTAAAAAAAACTATTACTATTTCTCTGAGAATAACACGAAAATGTCACAACCTTGCAGTATAAATATTGTATAATCATTAATAGCTATTTTTTGTTTGACAGTTTTGATGCAGCGTTAGTAGGCTAGTTGTAGTCTTGCTGAATAGATTCTTTAATAAAAATAACCCTTTGCACAATCCTTTTTAATGAGTTCAGCACCAATTGTTATCTTTTGTTATAAACGTATTGATACATTACAACAATGTTTGGATT
>JANYEX010000098.1 GCA_025359725.1 Chitinophagaceae bacterium
TTTTCTAAGTCCAAAAAGATTCCTGCTCCTTTTGCTGCCTTTGCAAGTTTGTCCATTGCAGACTGCACCATGATGACATTTTCTCTGCCATCTCGTCCAGGGATAAATCCCTTTTGGTGCTCCATAATAATATCATTTAAGATTGGCCCTAGCTGCTTGGCCCACACTGTCATGATAATTTTATAGTCTGCATTGGCTAGCATAATTGGTCTAAACAGACCAGTATGGAAAGGGTCTTCCACTTTTGGAAGCAGAGTAACTATATTAGTTTTAAAACTACTGGGTGCCACTCCAGATCTCTGCACAATATTAGAAAGTCTTGCAAGAATCCTTGCCGATGCCTCTGGGTTACAATTATACATTGTATAAAGGTGTTTGTCTTTACCCCCCACTACATCAGACTTTCTAGTCTCCAGAACATCCAGAATATCCTGGACATCCATTTCCTGACTTAGCACTCTTTTGTGCTTGTCACTAAGTTTAATTTCTACTTCTTTCATTAATTCCTGAAGTAGTTCTACATCTATCTGTTTTTCTTGATAGGTTTTGGTATATGTTTTAGCAAAGTTCTTTGCTATTACCTCTGAGTCATCGGTTCTGACTCCTTCAGGTTCATTAGGGTTGTCTTCCACAGACATATTTTTAATCTCCCTTTTTTTGTACCTGTACTTGGCAAAGAATCTTTTATTAGACTTGCCATTTGTTTGAATATCCAGTACCCTGGATTTTTTCTTGGCCTCCTCTTGTTCTTTACACTCAAGTATTAACAAGTCCAGCCTTTTATCTTTCAATTCAAACAATTCAGTAGCATTGAGTGGCTTTCTGGTGGCCTTCTCCTCCCAGTATGCTATCTTTTTGATGAGGTGGGCTTTCTCAGCCTTTTTCCTGTTCATAACAGTTTTGACAATCTTGTCTCCCTCAATAAGGATTTTCTCCTTATAATTATCATATGTGTCAAATATTTCCTTATCTGACACATTTGAATTACTCAATTCATTGAGTTTTGTAGCTAGCTTTTCCAGCATGCTATTCACTTTCTTTTTGACTTCTGGTATGTCAAAGCTTTTTTCAGAGAGTCTTGGGTCATAAGGCTTGTATCCTTCCCCTTTGGATGCCTCTGGGGCTCCTATCCTGAATGACCTCATCTTGTGGTCACCATAGGGAAACACTATGTATTCAGGTGCAACTACCAGGTTTTTCCTCCCAGTTTTGTCTCCATAAACTCTATCTAACCTAGCACCTTTGGTATGGGTGTGGTTCCAATGAGTCATAGTGATATCCTTCACTATTTCATCATGCTCTGTATCAACCAGCTTGCATGATTTAAGGAACTCTTTGAATTCCTCTCTAAAGAGTTCTTTTCTGCTGCCCCCAACAACATCTCTAACAGAGTCTGTTTCTGTGCAATTGAAATCCCCAGCTAGGATTACATTATCAATGTGCACTAACGTTGCCTCTAGCTCCTCCATAGTCACTAAGGCCCGTTCTTTGTTGGGGGGGAGATAAACTGAGCCTATTTTCATGGCACAGTCCCCTTTTTTAATGTCTAAAATGACAAAGTTGCCTCCTAACCAGGATTTAACTACTTTAATATCTTTATCCAGGATTAAAATTCCTGCTTGCTGGTTTCTGCAAAGATATGCTTTTGCGGTCCAAAAGGCTGAATGTGTAGCGGGATTAAATTGGTGTCCCTCTTGCCACATTATAACACCTGCTTTATGCCTAAGTGCCATCTTTTGCAGTAACGCACACTTATCTTTCTTATAACCTGTGCTAACCCCTTCTATAATTACTGGAACTGTTCTTAGTCCATTGGGGTTTACTGATAGGCATGTAATGCCATCTTTGGTGGCATTAATCTCTGCCTCCTCTTGCATTCTTCCTGCTATTATAGCTTCCTGCAAGACATCTAAGCCTCTCGGCTTATGCCCCCTTTTTCTGGGGAATGAGACCATTCCTTCTGCTATTTCTGCTATCTCTTTTTCAGACATTATTTCAGAGATGCCAGCAAATTCATGTCTCATATGTACTGTGCTGTAATTTTTCTCAGTCACAATTGGGTGCCAATTCTGAACCCAGTTCGTATAATTTCCCAGTTCAATCCCCGTGATTTCTTCTGGGTTGATCTCTTCTCCATTAACATGGAAGATCTTTTTAGTAGTGTAATTTGGCTTAACTACTTTATCTTGAGTCATTCCTACTTTACCAAAGTAGTCAGTGATTAAGACTCTTTTTTGTCTGTCAACTTGGTCTACCAGACCTTTCACTTTTGGCTCAGATGTTCTGTTGGCCTTTGACTCCTTGGGCAGAGCCATCTCTATCTTGTTGACTGCATTGGCTGGACAGGCCTTCTGCAATCTAGGATAGATTTCTTTGACTGCTTGATTAATTAGCAGTTTTCCTCTTTCCAAAAGGAGATCTCTTAACTTCTCCTTCTCTGGAAAGTGCATAACGCAGATCCTGCGCCGGTTGTCCTCTTCCTCCTCTTCTATCTTACTGTCATTCAGATTGGGGAGTACTATGTGCCTGATGCGCCGGTTGCGCATCTTTACACCTATCCCTATTGACGTGATTAACTCGTCACTGTCTACTGGATAGTGATGTTTATTCATTGTACTATGAATATTCTTTGCTTTGCAAAGATCAGTTTGTGGGGCTTTTCTACCCATCTTGCTTATTTCTGAGGGTAAATTTGGCTTCTCCTCTTCTATCTTTCTGGTTTTATTAACTAACCAGTCTGCCAGACTCAGCCTCCTTTTCTTAGTGGGGGCCTGCTCTGTTTTTAGCCTTTTGGCTTGGCTTTCTTGTACCCACCTATCTAACATGCCTATTTTGCGCTTAGCTGGCAGTCTTTTTTCTGCGTTATTTTCATAACTGATACACTCCTTGGCAGAGTTTGTGCAGAATGATGCTAGTAGGTTGGGCACAATTATTGGGTTGTCTGTCTCCATTTGGAGATAACTGTTTGCAGGATAAATTGGGACTAGATTATTGGAAGTTGGGTTTATTTCATAATTACAAGACATAATTAGTTATTACAGGGCTTTTAACCCTGTTGTGGTTGTCTTCCACTACCTCTATTACTTCCTCTAACTCCCTGTCCTGGCAAACTGTTTTCAGAGTTTTGGCTCCTCTGTTCTTGACATTTTTGTGGGTTATTGGCATCCACTTGCTGTGTTGGCTTATTGCCCTAGAAGGCATTAGTAATCTGATAAACACCTGACTACTTGCTCTTTTCTCAACACTGAGAACGACCGGTTGTTGTTGAAATACTTTAAGCAGCCTTACATGCACTGCCTTTGAGCTAGTTTGACTTCCAGCTCTATTCTCAGTTTCACCCCAAACTTTCCCTGGACATCTTAAAAACTTGTCCTCTCTGAGTAAAATCTGGGTCGGAATATCATAAATCCTGTGCAATTTAACTCTTGCACTACTTTGCCCCTCTAACTGTGGTATCTTTTCAGTCGAGGGTGCCTTACCTTCTCTAAAAC
>JANYEX010000134.1 GCA_025359725.1 Chitinophagaceae bacterium
GGGCTTGGTGTGAGGGAAAAACAATCGGGTACTTCGGTGAAAGGAAAGCCATCCATCTCGAAGAAGGGTAACAAGGATTTGATAAGGGCAATGCACTTGCCAGCACTGGCAGCCATCAGATATGATGAAAGATTTAAAGCAATATTTGTCAGGTTGGTGTCCAAGCATGGCATAAATATGAAAGCGGTCGTGGCAGTACAAAGGAAATTATTGGAAATGGCATATACAGTATTCAAAACAAAGAAAAAGTATGACAAGGAATACTTCAAAAAGGAAGAAACGAAAAAGGAAGAAGAAGTAATGGAGGTGGTTGTGCAAGAATAAAATTAGGGGGCAGTATAAAACTGCCCCACTAAACAGGCTAACTTAAAGTTGCCTTGAAACCACAAAATAAAGAAAAATGTTTTAGTAAATAACACAGAATCTATTGTGCCTATGTGTTGAAAATGTCTTTTAAAACTTTACTACAAATGAATAAAAACATACAGCAATTATATAGCATTGCGCAGAAGGAAGAACGCATCATCATTGGGTTGATGAGCGGTACCTCTTTGGATGGACTGGATATTGCGCTATGTAGTTTTGTGGGCGCAGGAAGGAATACAAGGGTAAAGGTGTTGCAGTTTGAGACTGTGTCGTATTCTGTAGATTTTAAAGAAGAGGTATTGTCTGTGTTTAGTAAGCAGCAAGTAGATTTAGGAAAGCTTTGTTTAATGAATGGATGGATTGGCGAGCAACATGGACAGATGATAAATGAATGTTTGCAGAAATGGGGGATAGTTAATAACAGAATTGATTTGATAGCGAGCCACGGACAAACCACTTATCATGCGCCCAAGAGATTGCATGCAATAGAAAAGTTTGGTAATGGAACATTGCAGATTGGTGATGGGGACCATCTAGCAGTAACCACGGGTATTATTACCCTGAGTGACTTCAGACAAAAGCATATTGCAGTGGGAGGGGAGGGCGCACCATTAGCTGTTTATGGGGATTATCTTTTGTTTTCTGATTCAAAAGAGAATAGGGTGCTGTTGAATATTGGTGGCATTGCCAACTTTACTTATCTGCCTGCTGATGGTTCTTTGAATAAGGTAATATGCTCGGATATAGGAGCAGGTAATACTTTGATGGATGCCTATATGCGTCAGCATTTTGAAAACCAGTTTTACGATAAGGATGCAGAGATTGCCCAAAGTGGAAATGTCAATAATGACTTACTTAATGCTTTGAAAGTAGATGATTTCTTTAAGCAATCCTTTCCAAAATCTACAGGCCCAGAGTTGTTCAATATAAGTTATCTAGATAAAGCACAACGAATAGTAGGAATTGAATCCATGAGTCATGAAGATGTTTTAGCTACGCTAAATAAGTTCACCGCCGATATGATTGTTGATGCCTTGGGTAGTGTAATCAATCCAAAAGAAACTTATGTGGTGTATGCAAGTGGCGGTGGTATCCATAATCCATTGCTGATGGAACATTTAAAGGCAAGTCTTCCATTGGTTGAGTTTAAGGATTTTAATCTGTTAGGGATTAATCCTGATGCAAAAGAAGCAGTGTTGTTTGCCGTATTGGCTAATGAGGCAATTGCAGGAAACACGTCAAAAGAAAATACGCTACAAGGACTTAAAGAAGTAAGTATGGGTAAGATAAGTTTCCCTAATTAATGAGAAGATTCTACCAATGCCTTTAGGTTACTCAGGTTCTTTTCAATCATTGTACCCATTATCTTATCATTCATCATAGAGGCAAAACGTTCCCAAGGATACCAGCCAATATGTTGTACAAACTGCCAATGAACAGCCGCCGAAGTCTGTGTTTTCTGTTGGAATATTTCTATCGTACTCTCTTGTTTCCCATTGTTCTTCGTTTCCCAAAGAGAATTTATTGCTTTGTTTTCATTATTGGTTTGAGTAATGGTAACTACCGTATTTCCAAGGCTAGCCTTTAATGGAGTAATCATTGTCACTGTCGTATCATTCAATCCATCCATCCACTTTTTCCAGCCGTTAATGTCTTTTGTAAATGTATAGATGGAATCTTTGGGCGCACTGATGTTAACCACTCTAGATACCACCACCATTGATGGAAACAACAATCCAAAGCAGGTTGAAACAAGAAACAATGCAACGATACTTATTAAAATAAGCTTGATAAACTTCATAATTATGATTTAGTGATTTAAATGAGAATTACCATTCACTTCTTTATTCCCACTTAAATACTTTCCACACAATAAAGTAAATACCTGCCGTCCACAATGCCAATGCGCCAAGGTCTTGCCAGCACGAAAAGATGCTAGCACCTTCAAAAGAAATCTTTCGCATAGCAAGGTTGAAATGAGTCAGCGGAAGTATCTTACAACAAGTCTGTAGCCATTCTGGGAATACAGATATAGAGAAGAATGTACCCGATAAAAGCATCTGCGGCAGACTGAATATGTTTATCATCAATGGTATCATGGTGTCATTCTTTACAATGCTTGAAAAGATAAGTCCCACGCCCATCAACATCAATAAAAAGAAAATACTTAACGAAACCATTTCTATAAAAGTAACCAACCCGTGCGCCAACGTAAAGCCAATGCAGAAATGCCCAACAGTAATCAGGACTAATACATTTATCAACTGAAAAAATATCCTACTGAAACCTATCCCCAACAGTATATTCAGTTTGTTTACAGGGGTGGCATAAAACCTTTTCAATACCAATTGCTCCCTTAGGTTGAAGAAGGTGAATGCAATTCCAAAAAGGGTAGAGAATAACAACGAGAAACCAATCTGACCAGGCAATACAAAATCAATTGTCTTGTATTCGCGTACGTTATAAATGTCTTGTTTGATGGTAACCAATTGCCCTTTATCACCATTCATTCTCTTCTCTAGTTTGTTGGATACGTTTTCTAACAAAGGAATTAGTTGCAACAAGTCAAGACTACTTGCCGAGGTGGATTTAATAGTTAAATCAAAATGAGGGAACCCTTTTTGTGCAATAGTATTAAACGAAACAGTTTTCTCAATATCCAATATCCCCGTCAACTTTCCTTTTTCCAATTCATTACGCATTGCTACCGTATCGGCAAAAGGTTTGATAGTTATAAAGGGTAACTGCGAAACGGTCTTATACAATACGTTTGCGGTATCACAGTTAGGGGATAGTGCCAATGTGTATTTAGTAATAGTGCCTCCACTAAATGCACCAAAAATGAACACGAAAATCAACGGAAACAACAAACTGAAAACGAAAGACTGTGGATTTTTGAGGTTGGCTAAAAAGCTTGCCTTTGTAATTGCCCCCAATGCTTTAGACTGACTATACCTTTTATTCATAATGAGTGTTATGCTGCAAATCTATTCGATTAGTTATAATGTTGGTTTAGTTTATGTCATGTTTCACAAGGTTGTAGCTGTTTGTTGATTATTAGTTTTTAAAAGTAGTATTCTATTTTTGAAATCATTGGGGTTTATTTTAAATATTTCTGGTTTCAATTCGAACCATTTTTCAACTGCTTCATAATGAGTCTTTACATTGAGTTCCTTCCTCTACGCCCCATGCCTCCTGTAGAGATTGTAAAAGAGCAGGAATGCCGTCAGTCCTTTTTCCATTGCTGCCTTGTCATCGCATTTGTGTCTCAGGATTGTATTGTTTTTTTATTGTTCCATTACCCCTTTCCACCATTTGTCTTTGGGGTGGATGGTTTGGTACATCTATGGTCAATATTGTTTTGAGAACATTTGATGTCCAGTAATGAAGGTTTCGTACATAGCATCCCTTTCAGCCTATTGGTGAATTAAAATCCGTTGTCAGTCAATATATGTGTGATTGTCAATGGGAAGAACTTCATGCAATTATCAAAAAACATATCCGTTGCCTGCGATGTCTTATTGTCGTACACCTAGTACCACATCGTCCTTGTTGCCCTGTCTATGACTACAAACAGATAGTATCGCACCTTGCTAAACTTGGGCATATAAGTGACATCAAAATTAAAGTATTCTGGTTCATAAGCCTTGAATTTCGGGTCGCTGTTGGCTCTTGAGAAGAAGATAGTGGACATTGCTTTAGACAGCACAGGGTTGAAAGTGTGAAGGGGGAGGGAAGGTGCGTAAAAACGGTGCAGGGAAACACTGCAGATAGATATAGATACACTAGTAGCCCTTGAATTGACGGGCAACAATGTGGATGATGCAGAATGCGTATCACCCATATTGGCATTGGTGGAGCAAACGGGGCGTAGTATCAATAGTTTTAGAGGCGATGGTGCATACGACAAGAAAAAAGTTCGGCAGCAATTACATGGTAAGGGCATCAAGCAGATAACACCCCCCACACAAGAGAATGCGGTGGTAAGCAAGAAGAAGCAGCTTTTTCTTGAGGAAAGGGACACTGCAATTGACAGGATAAAGAAAACGGAAAGATAGGAATGGAAGATAGAGACAGGATACCATAAGCGAAGTCTAGCGGAGACAGAGATGTTCAGATTCAAAACAATACTCGGTGGAAACATGTGCTCAAGAACGAAAGAGAATCAGGTCACAGAAGTGAAAATTAAATGTAAAGTACTCAATGTGTTTATCAATCAAGCGAAACCAA
>JANYEX010000154.1 GCA_025359725.1 Chitinophagaceae bacterium
CTGAAAGACGGCGTGAGTTTTGAAGCGGCGCAGGCAGAAGTGACGGCGGCGCAGGCCGGGATTGTGGCGCGCAACGTGAGGACGCACGCTGGGCGGAGCGTACAACTAGCGAGGCTGGCATGCCCCATCCTCTGCCAATAGTTTGTGTAATAGTTTCAAACGGGGGTACATCATACACAACCATTTGTCGTGCCTAGTAAGGTCTTCGGCTTCCTTGCCCACTACCTGTCCCAGCCACTTTTTTAGTTTGGGGTCGCTTACATTGTCGTTATACACCCATCCTTCATTGCCCGTATTGTAGGGCGGGTCTATATAAATGCACTTTATGCGCCCTTCATATTCTGGCAACAGGCTTTTAAGGGCAAGTAAGTTATCGGCATGGATGATTTTGTTGCGATTATTGTCTGAACCATGATTTATAGGATTGGAATGATTAGCAGGATGCTCCATATCTTGTATATCCTTTAATCCTGTAAATCCTGGTTCAGACAAAGGGTTGGATGCATCAAAAGTGTATTGTAAATCGAGGGTATGATAAGGGATGTCGAGATGATGGTTTACTATCTTTTCTTTTCCTATCCAGTTTATAGTGGGCATTACCAAAAGCAATTATTGCCTCAGGTACTTCTTGGCAGTTAGTTAAAAAAAAGGGGCGTGTACCTCTGCTTACTTTTCTTTCTGCGATAGGCACTTCGACGAGCCTTAGTAAGATTGAAAACAGCAAAGGACACGCCTTTGCAGGCGCATCCCTAAACCGTTTCTTCTTACTGCTTAAAATTGTCGAAGTTTTATCCTGAGAGAAACATTTAGCAACGCTAATGTTATTGTTATATGTTTATGTTGTTGTTATGTCATATTATCCATTTTATTTTGGTCAAATATATTTGGTTTTAGAGAAAGGAAACTAACATATCGTGATTATGGCACTTCTTAATACTTATATGCGAGATTACTACCAATACATCGTGCCTAAAAGCACTTATCTAATGATTGTTTTGTATAGAGTAATACAGTGAAAATGATGTGAAACATTCTCACTCCGTTGGTTCGTTTTCTGATAATGACATCATATTTACGTTGTTATGATTTGCTAACTTTTTAGAAGTTGGTAAATCTTAATAGCAGAGATTCGGCAGCTTTTAAAAAGTTACCAAATAACGGACACTCAATGTCATGCTCACTTCTTTCTAAATTGATTGGTGCATTATTTACGAATACACATACATATCCTAGTTAGATGTCTCGAGCCTCTACATGACGGCTGATTTGTTTTGTAAAGATTGAAACCTGCAATCCATTCACGGCGGGGAGGGGAGATATGAGATATGAACTATGAGATATGAACTATGAGATATGAGTAAGAATAAAAAAGCCTCATTCCAGTTGTGAAATGGGGCTTTTTTGTGTGGTATATCGATTGAAAGTATGCCTTTAACTACTCTGATGTTTCATACATACCACATCATCACTTATGTACCTTGGGTGCATCGCTTATGTACCTTGGGTGCATCGCTTATGTACCTTGGGTGCATCACTTATGTACCTATGGTGCATCACTTATGTACCTATGGTGCATCACTTATGTACCTTGGGTGCATCACTTATGTACCTTGGGTGCATCACTTATGCTTATACTATGCTATTTTGGATCTTGCTGTCTATTGTATATGACCTAGTTTGGGAGAGATATGTGGCGTAAAACATGAAGCATGAACCAAATAGACAATTAATCTTAAAAAAATACTTGGAAACTACAGTAGTCTTTCACGCTTGAATTAGAAAATTGATGCTTTTTATGTAAGAGAAACAAAAGAGGTTTAACTAAATTTAGTGTGGGGAAGAGTTATTTTACCACAAAGACCACAAAGATTTACACTAAATGCACTCGGCATAATCAATAGTATTTAGATAGTGCTTTTACTTAAAGAACACTAGGCTATTCTAGAACGCTAATAGCTTCATAGATAGTTCAAATTCAGTATATCCTGTGTGCTTTGTGTTTCTAATTCGTTGTGTTCCTTGTGGTTAAGATTCCTCACACAGAATTTAGAATAACCACAAAAGAATAATCACTACAAAAGAAAAGAGTTTTGTTTTTAAAGCATTGTCTTATTTAAAAATGTACCTTTCCACCCACAAACGTAAATCTTCATTAATTGATAGTGATATGTACAAACCCTTTTCTTTTATTATCGCCTTTTTATTTCTTTCTCTTTTTGGTTATTCGCAATACACACAACAGATAACAACTGTGAAGGCACAAGCGAGGATTTTTGCTGACGCCACAATTAAAAAAGATTATCCTATTGTAATGAAATATACCATAATAGATGCCATGCCTAAAGCGAGGTTGAATGTTATGACGGAGGATCATGTATTGAAAATACTACAGACTGCGGATAGCCAACGAGAGAAACAAGGGGTTGCCATTAAGTCTATACGATTTGGCAATGTGCTATCAATGGTTAGGGTAAACTTCGAGTTTGAATGTACTCTTGAACAAATAACCGAAACCAAAATGCAGGTGGGTAGAATCATATCTAAATCTACACTACTTGCTTTATCTAAAGACAATGGGGTCTCTTGGAAATTTGCTGATGCTACTGGGCGAACTAAAGAAGAGATGCGAAGTTTGATACCTAGATTGAGTGACGGGTTGATATTTGCAAAAGTAGAAAGGCAACAGTTTGTGAAGGATAGTATCAGAATAGGCAAACATAAATTTAATTAACGCAATACCTTTATCTAATGAGTAAAAAAATAGATGCGATACTGTCAAATTCTAATCACCGCAATACAAGCGAGATAAAGTCATTTACAATACGTGTTTACGGAATATTGATAGACAATAAAAGAAGGGTTTTGGTAAGTGACGAATACATTAGGGGTAGTTATTTTACTAAGTTCCCTGGTGGCGGAATGGAATTAGGAGAAGGGACGCGAGAATGCCTTAAACGAGAGTTTTTGGAAGAAACTAATTTAGATGTAGAAATTGGCGAACACATTTATACCACAGACTACTATCAGCCCTCTGCCTTCAATTCAAGTCAGCAGATTATTTCTATTTATTATTTTATAAAAGCTAAGGATAAGATAGAACTAAATACAAAGACAATCCCTTTTGATTTTTTACCCGAGCAAACGGCTGACCCTAACGGACAAAGCGAGGCTTTTAGATGGATTTATTGGGAGCATCTAACCCCAGATGACGTGCATCTGCCAATAGATAAGATTGTTGTGAAAATAATAAAAGAACAATATACTGGTCAGGGTGAAAGATTACGAAGTCTTTAAACTATTTTTAGCTGATTAAAAGAAACTATGGTACCAGCATTAAGGCAGTGGTTTAATAAAAAGTTTACAAAAGATAGTTATGTTGTTTACTTGAATAAATTGAAAAGCAGATATCCAAACGCAATTGAATTCAGGCTTGCCGAAACCCCTGTTTTTGTTGATAAAGCGTTTACAGAGAAGATGCTTTCCACCTGCGAAAGTATCATAGATGTTATACTTCAACCCAACTTCAATACTCTTACCCAAAGTGCCGTGCCAACAGGGTTAAAAGTGCAGCATGAAAACAAGCACAGTGATTTTATTGCGTTCGATTTTGGCATTTGTGAGGATGAAATAGGAGAATTAGAGCCTCAGCTAGTAGAGATGCAGGGCTTTCCTTCGTTATTTGCTTATCAATTATGGCATGATGAGGTTACTAGAAAACACTTTAATATCCCAAATAACTACAGTTCTTATCTTAGTGGGTTGAATAAGGAATCTTATATTGAGCTATTAAAAGAGATTATCCTTGACGGTCAACCAACAGAAAATTGTATACTGCTTGAGTTGTTTCCAGAGAACCAAAAAACCAAGATTGATTTTTATTTTACGAAGGAATATATTGGTATTGAAAGTGTGTGTCTTACTGAATTGATATTAGAAGGGAAAAATCTATTCTATTACAAAGAGGGTAGGAGGATACAAGTTAAAAGGATATTTAATCGAATTGTATTTGATGAGTTACTGCTTCAATCTGATGCAATACAAGAAAAAGGGAAAATACTTTTTGAAGATTTGGATGTAGAATGGGTTCCTCATCCCAATTGGTTTTATAAGATAAGTAAGTACACTTTGCCCTTTATAAAGCATAAGTATGTACCTGAAACAACTTTTCTGGATGATGTAAAAGATATACCAGTCAATCTTGAAGATTATGTATTAAAACCACTGTTTTCGTTTGCTGGTCAGGGCGTTGTGATAGATTTAAAACAGGAAGACCTTGACAATATTGAAGATAAACATAATTGGATATTGCAACGAAAGGTAAAATATGCACAAGTAATCATAACCCCAGAAGAACCTGCAAAAGCAGAGATTAGAATCTTTTATTTCTGGCCGAAAGGTGCTGAAAGACCAATACCTACCAATAATTTAGCTCGTATAAGTAAAGGCAAAATGATTGGCGTAAGGTATAATGCAGATAAGGAATGGGTAGGCGGCACGATTGCTTACTTTGAAAAATAATTATTTCTGAATGTTTGAGGAGGGCAAATTATTTCAAGCGGAAGCAGTAAACTATACTGTGTGTGTTATGATGTAACACAATTATCTACTTAGTCGTAGATTGCTACAACCAAAAATCAATACCTTCCACGCCACAATGCTTAATACAAAATACATAGGTACAACCCACAACTACACCACTACCCAAGAGATTGGAAAAGGGGGTGAGGGGCATGTGTATGAGCTTGCTAATAATCCTTCGCTAGTAATGAAGGTGTATTTTGAGGAACTTTCCCAAGCTAAAATTAAGAAGTTACAACTGATGGTGGCTATGGCTAATCCTCAGATAGATACTTATTCGGCTTGGCCAAAAGATATTGTAAAAGACCAACAGGGAAAGTATTGTGGCTTTGTAATGAGGAAGCTTTCTGGTTATGTACCGTTGCATCACCTTTTTAGCCCAATAGATAGAAAGCGGCTGTTTCCCGATAAGGGTTATAACTTTTTGGTTCATGTTTCGCGTAACCTAGCCACGGCCTTTTATGCCCTTCACGCTTCGGGGTTAGTGGTGGGCGATATAAACGAGGGCAACATATTGGTCAATGCCCAAGGCATGTTGTCATTTATTGATTGTGATTCTTTTCAGGTGAAGGATGGGTCTCAATATTATTTGTGCGAAGTGGGTGTTCCCCGATACACCCCGCCAGAGTTATTGGACAATACCTCTTTCGAGAAGACGGTGCGTACCGAGAACACGGATAGTTTCTCGATGGCTATCCTTATTTTCCAGTTACTGTTTCTTGGTAGGCATCCTTTCGCGGGACGGAATACTTTGGCAGAGGATATTGACGAGGAAAAGGCTATCAAGAATAATTGGTTTGCTTATTCCCTCAATAATTCCCACAATAAATTATTGCCGCCCGTTGATAGTTTTCCTATAAAAGGGTTATCCGAAGAGCTGATTACTTTGTTTCATCATTGTTTTGAGCAAACAGACAACAGACCTTCTGCCGCAAAATGGGTGACGGCTTTAGATGCGTTCTTAAAAACAATGGTTAACTGTACCGAGTCGCACCTACATATCTATCCATCTACTTTTACCGATTGCCCTTGGTGTGCTTTCAAAGAGAAAAGGAATATTCTTTATTTTATAGATAGTCAGGCTACTACTTTGCCCGAGTCTAGCGGAATGGAAGATTTTATCAATGGGTACTTAATAGAAAAACTTTCTTTTCCTAAGCTAAAAACTACCAATCAGTCTGCTAATTCGCTTACCCCGTTGCCCATACAGCCTAAGTATAGTCAGTACAAAAAGTTCCATGAGCTTACTTTAATTGGAGGAGTAGTTGCCTCATTTGCAATAATTACGGCTTGTTCGCTACCTTACTTATTTTATTTGTTGGTGCCTGTAGTTGGTTTTTTGCTCAATAGATTTCTTCCTTGGAAGGGTAAGATAGAGTGGGAGCTGAACAAACAAAAGCGGTATCATGAGGATATGAAACTACAGTTAGCTGTAGCCATACAATCGTATAATGCCCCAAAAGAGCTTGTTGCATACAAGGAAGCAACCGAGCGGATTGATCAATTAATTAATAGATATAAAAACCTAACTCAGGAAACGTCGGACAAACAAAAAGAGGCAGAAGAAAGTGTGTATGAGGAACAACTGAATGCTTTTCTGTCTAATTATCCCCTCAGTAGCAATGATATACAATCGTTAGGCGCGGCACGAAAAGCTTCTTTGGCAGAAACTTCTATCAATACAGCGGCTGATATCCCTAAGCTTAAATCAATAAAAGTGCAGGGTATTGGTAGTAAGTTTATTCAGCAACTGAACGACTGGAGGCGTCACCTTAGTTATGGCTTCGTTTATCACCCAGATAATAATTTGCTACAAAAAGCAAATAGGGGGGTAATACTAGAAATGGCAGAGGTTAAAAGGCAACTAGAAGCAGATATTATAAAAACGCATCAAGAGATAAGTACTGTAAGAATGAACCTAACCAGTAAACAATCGCAACTTAAAACCAACATTAGCATACTTCAAAAGCAATGTCTGCAAGCAGAACTAGACTTTAAGACCTTTAGAAAGGTCGTTGGCTAGTATGATAGTGTGTGTTTCTTCCATCTTATTTTGAAAGTTACATAAATGAAAGTCACCTTTTTACAACTGTTTACACTATAAGTGTGGCAATTCCACTATTCGAGGGTCGCCAAAAGCAAGGCTATTTTGTTAGTATCATAATTATCTATTTTATCCCAATAACTATCTATCATAGTCCGAGAAACACCTATCATAGTCCAAGAAACACTATATTTTGGCCAATCCTATGTGTTGAAAACTATCTTTCATTGCCGCTATGGTTTGGTATTGTACTTTTTTTCTGATAGGGATCTTAAATTCCTTCTCTCTCTTCTTTATCGTTTAGCACGCTGTTGATCCAATATTGGAAAAACTATTGATTATGGCTGTCAATCTTGAGCCTGTAACCCAAAGGCAGATAATTAAAAAGCGAACTAAAGCTTAATACTAAAAATTGAATACAGCGTGTTATGCTGCACTTATCAGAAAGATAGCCAAGCGTTTATGAAAATCTATGTTTAAGGCTTTCCATTGTTTGATGGTCTTTGTTTGTATTGTTTCGGTGGGGGCGGTAATATCCACTGCCACACAAAGCAACGTAGTCTCTTTGCAGGTTTGTACTATCTCTTTTATCAGTTGATTGTTGCGATAGGGTGTTTCTATAAATATTTGTGTGCAATTGTTTTTAGATGCATTGCTTTCTAGTTCCTTAATAGCCTTTTTTCTTTCCAGATTATCTACTGGTAAGTAGCCGTTAAACTGAAATTGCTGTCCGTTCATGCCGCTTGCCATCAATGCCAGCAAGATAGAACTAGGCCCTACCAATGGTTTGATGATAGTACCCAATTGTTGCGCTTTATTTACCAAAAGCTGCCCTGGGTCTGCTATACAAGGGCAACCAGCCTCACTAATAATACCGATGGTGTCACCAGCTTTTATGTGTTGGATAAAGGATTGCATCACCTGGTCTTCCGCTTTATGTATAGTGTACCATTTATAATCGTCAATCACCATTTCCTTCCATAAACGCTTTAGATAACGGCGTGCCGTCTTCTCATTTTCCACAAAAAAAACAGTGCATTGCTTTACTGCGTCCAATACATAGGAAGGTATTGTTTCGATAGCATCTTCATGCAAAAAAGTGGGGATAAGAAAGAGAGGCATGAGTTAGTTATGAGTTATGAATTATTAATTATGAGCTATGAGCTATGAGCTATGAGTTATAAGATATTAGTTATCAGATATAAATTATGAATTATGCAAGCACTCATATCTCATAACTAATTGGCTTCTTCTTTTACAGCTACAATGCTTAAAGTGGCTGCGACAACAGCATAAGCAGGGGCGATGATGCAGCCCACAACTGTAAGGTTGAGCATATAAAAAACAATTCCGTTTCCTATTGCCAATCCTTTGTGCTGACCTATAAAAGCAAGGCTTTCGCTGGTCGTTTTCTTATTACGTTCCATGCTGTAATCGAGCATTGAGAACCCGAAATAATAACATTCAACCAATACTGCCATCACGGGGGTAAGCCATCCGATAGCAGGAATAATACTTACTATCAATATACAAAGCATATAAACGGATTGCCATAAAGAATTGCGCAAAGCCACCCAACTACCCCTAAATATGTCTTTAGCCAAGTCTGTAATACTAAATGGATAGTCTTTTCCTAAAAGGATTGCTTCTGTTTTCTCACTCAAAAAGGCAAATATGGGTGAACCGATAATAAGAAATATATACTTGAACAAGGAAAAGTAGAACAACATCATTACCAACCAAAGTATAAGGCTACCCAGCGTAAAGAGGAACCCAAGAAAGCCGCTATCTAGCTTGTCCAACCAGTTCTTTAAGCCAGTTTTCAGGCTAAGCCACTCGATAAACGTATTGCAGGTAGCACCAAAAAAGTGCATGCTAACCAAAAACAAGATGGTGTAAATGATACCAGGGATGAGTATCCACAGCCAGAGTTTATGTTGCTTTATAAACTGATGCGCCCTGTAATAAGCCTGTAAGGCGATAATAATTTCTTTCAGCAAAATGAATGATGTTATTTTAGTGGCTGCAAGGTAGGTTTTTATTAGTTATGAGTTGTGAGTTATGAAATATGAACTATGAAAAATGAGTTAATTAAAGTAACCTTTAGGACACATATCTAGTATTTCATAGTTCATATTTTAGCACTAATACAATATTATTATTCATCAGTCGTCTTCTCTTTGAGTATGGAAGCGGCAATAACTTTAACGGCTTTAATGGCAGAAGAACAGAAACGTAATATCTCCTCAATCATTGGCGATTATAGTAAGCGTTTGCTGGGCTTTATCAGAAAACGGGTAGCAAACGAAGCAGATGCTGAAGACATTTTGCAAGATGTATTTTATCAACTAGCTGGCAATACACAACCCATAGAACAACTAACAGCGTGGCTATTCCGGGTAGCACGCAATAGGATTGTAGATGTAAAAAGAAAGCATAAACCCGAACTGTTGGATGATATATATTCTTCAACTGATGAGGACGATATGCTAGGTTGGACAGAGATATTAACTGATTTAGATAACAATCCAGAAACGACTTATCTACGCACAATCTTCTGGGAAACACTAAATGCTGCTTTGGACGAGCTGCCGGCAGAGCAAAAACAAGTATTCGTTCAGAACGAGCTAGAAGGAATCCCCTTTAAGGAAATTGCCGAACAAACTGGGGCAACAGTAAATACGTTGCTATCCAGAAAGAGATACGCAGTACTGCATCTAAGAGAAAGATTACAGGTGCTGCGCAATGAATTATTAAATTATTAAACATTAAAACAAATTGTATGAAAAGGTTTTGGGTAAAAAAGGTAATTGGAACGGCAATATGTGCCGCATTGGCCATAGTGGCACTAGGGTTTGTAATTATGACCCTATGGAACAGTATATTAGTGGGGGTTTTGAGCGTAAAAGCAATTACCTACACACAAGCATTGGGAATATTTGTACTGAGTAAGATTTTATTTGGTGGCTTTAAAGGACGCGGCGGTTGTGGCTGCGGATTTAAAGGCCGTGGCGAACGAATGAAAGAGAAATGGCAGAGCATGACACCAGAAGAAAGAGAAAAGTTTAAGCAAGACTGGCGTTACCGTTGCAGTATGTGGAAGAATGAGCAATAAGAGTTGTTAGTGGTAAGATTTGGGTAGTTTATTCCCCCTTCCCCTAACTACTGTGAGGACACAATCAATGACTTGTTTTTTATACAAATTCCATCCTT
Source organism: Chitinophagaceae bacterium (assembly GCA_025359725.1). Taxonomy (GTDB): domain Bacteria; phylum Bacteroidota; class Bacteroidia; order Chitinophagales; family Chitinophagaceae; genus Parasediminibacterium. The sequence goes on from JANYEX010000154.1 coordinate 9,836, forward strand.
GGTATATGTGATAGAACTTGGTCCAATGCTTTCTGAAACACTAGCGGACAGGGTTTTTGGGGAATTTGTATCCTTTCCAACCACCCGTCTCGCTATTATCCACGTAGCCCATTTTAAGGTTGTAGGGTCTGATGTGTTTTTCAGCTTTTTGGTTTTCCCTGTTTGCTCGATTGTCTATTCGCTTGTTACCAAAAATGCCACTAAATTCTGGAAAGCAATTTGTCGGATTTCCCATCATGAAAAAGTTAGCTTTTTAACTCATGATTGTGTCCTCACAGTATAATCCCCTAAAGAGTGACTGCAAGGAGATAATACTAGATTGATGGGTATAAAAGATTACCGAATGGAAATTATGAAATATTGGTTAACTGGGTCTACTGTTTACTGAAAACATACCTCAACTTTATCAAACTAGGTAATACAATCAACAACAACGGCAAGGCAATGATAAACCCAGAAATAACAGCTATTGCTAGGGGCTGATGTAGTTGTGCACCCGTTCCTATCCCTAAAGCAATAGGCATCAGGGCAATGATAGCACCCAAGGCAGTCATTAATTTGGGACGAAGACGTGTAGAAATAGAATAAATGATGGCACCATTTACATCTCTGGTTTGTTTATATACTTCTTCAAACTGTAAAAAAGTGAAGATAGCGTTCTCACCAATGATGCCCACAATCATTATCAAACCAGTGTAACTACCCACATTTAAAGGAGTATGGGTAAAATACAAGCCCATATAACTACCCGAAATACCTAGTACGGCTATCAAGAGGATGATAAATGAGATAGCAAAATCTTTAAACAGAAATAGAATAACGCCAAATACCAACAGACTAGCGGTTATAAGTATGGTTAATAACTCTTTGAAAGATTGTTGCTGGTCTGCATAAGAGCCCCCATATTCAACGGAATAACCCTGCGGTAAAACGAGTTTGGCACTCACCTGTTTCTGAATATCCTTGATAACACTACCAAGGTCGCGCCCTTCTAATCGACCTGTTACTACACCCATCGATTGTAAATCTTGTCTTTCTATTTCGGCATCTCCTTTATTAAGATGAACAGTAGCCAGGCTTTTAATCGGTTTCAGCTTTCCGTTAGGTAAGAAAACTAAGGTATTCTGAATGTCATTTACACTCAGACTTTTACTATTGGGATAAATAAGCCGAACATTGCTAAACTGTTCTCTATCGTAAACACTACCCACCACATTACCTTCCAATGCACATTGCAGTTGATATTGAAGATTGGTTGGGTTAATGCCAAACTGCGCCAAGTCAGCATAATTGGGTTCAATCTCTATGGAAGGCCCAGCAATAACTATCCCATCAAACACATCGGCAGTACCCTCTACTCCACTCACAATGCTAGCAACAGATTTAGATAGTTCTTGTAATTTCCGGTGGTCATTACCAAATATCTTTACTTCAATGGGTTCTACCGATGTCATCAAGTCGCCTAGCATATCGCCAATTACCTGACCAAAATCTACACGCAAAGCTGGTTGAGTAGCTTCTATCTGTTTTCTAATATCACTAATCACGTCCTCGGTAGATTTATCTCTTTTCTTTTTCAATTGAATAAGATAATCACCCCTGTTTGGTTCGGTAATAAAGAAACCCATCTGTGTGCCAGTACGTCTGGAATAAGCCTCCACTTCTGGCACTTTAACCAGCATCTTTTCTACATCGCGCAGCATCCTATCTGTTTCTTCCAAAGAAGTGCCTGGCGGTGAATTATAATCTAAAACAATACTTCCTTCATCCATTTCTGGTAAGAACCCTGTTTCTAATCTAGGGAAAATATGCACTATCGAAGCGGCAAGAGAAACGATAATAAGCATGCTTACCCAAGTGTGTTTTACAAAGAAACCTACCCAACGCTGACTTTTTACATCGTGGGGCTTTATCTTTTTGGACGAGGCTTTTACCTCTGCAGCATTGCGGGTAAGTAACAGATAAATGACAGGCAATATCAACCACGTAACAAAGAAGGAACATAGCAAGGTGATAATCATGGTATCGGTCATCACCTTAAAATAAGCACCCGCCACACCACTCATCAACACAAAAGGAAGGAAGATAACGATGGTACTTAATGACGAACCCACCATTGCAGGGAACAAATACTTAATGGCTTTGTGTATCAACAGGGTGGTAGGTTCTTCGGGATGCTCTTCGTGGGTTCTATGAATCTGTTCGACCACCACTATTGCATCGTCAATTATCAAACCTATTGCCGCCGCCAAAGCACCAAGGGTCATGATATTCAAGGTCTGCCCCATCGCATAAACGATGATGACACTTAGTAACAACGTAACGGGGATTGTTATTAAAATAACTGTACTCGCCTTGAAGGAACGTAAGAAAATGATGGCTACCAAGATAGCTAAGGCTAATCCTATCCAAAGGCTGTCGGTAACACTTTTGATGGAATCCTTTACAAAGTCAGCCTGAACATAAAAGGGCAGTACAGTAACATCTTTTGGAATGATATTCTTTAGCCCCTTAATTTTCTCAGACATCTTATCAGATAAATCTACCAAGTTGGCATTGGGTTGTTTGATAACCGCCAACAATATCCCATCATGCCCGTTGGCATTAATTTTTACATATTCCTTTGCTTCCTGAATTTGTACATTGGCAATATCTTTTAGCAAAACAATACGTCTTCCGTTGTTGCTAATAACGATATCCTGCAACTGTTCCTTAGAGCTAACCGAGGCATTTGTTACTGTTAAATATAACAGTCTATAATCTGATAAATAACCATTTGATTTAATGAAATTTGTAAGGCTAAGGGCATTATTAACCGTATCGGGGGTAAGACCAAGGGTACTCATCTTCTGAATATCTAATTGCACCCAATATTCTTTTTCTTTTCCACCTAACACTCGCACTTCCGATACACCTGCAACTTGCGATAGGTAGGGCTTGATGGTATAATTTGCCAACAGTTTTAACTCAATAGGGGATAGATTCTTGCTTTCTATCGAGTAACCAATTACAGGAAGTATAGAAGGGTTCATCCGCTCAACTGTTATATTTACATCGGGCGGTAGGGTGTTTCGTATCTCGGCTATTTTAGATTCTATCCGTTGTTGACTAATATCAATGTTAGCATTCCAATTCATATACGCCGATATTTCGCAACTTCCTCGGCTGGTAGTACTTCGGATGCTGTGTAAATCGGGTACTTGCTTTACAGCGTTCTCTAATTGTCGTGTAACAGTAATCATCATTTTCTTTACAGGCTGCTGACCTGCATCGGCAATGATTTTTATCTTAGGAAAAGTAATTTCAGGAAACAAGGCGGTCTGCATCCTCGAATAAGCAAACAACCCACCCACAATAATCAAAACGATGATTACCGTTACAGGATTTTTGTATGTGATGAAAGAATTTTTCAAGTCAGTTATGAATTATAAGTTATAAGTGGTAAGTCATAAGTTGCAAGTCGTAAGGATTAAAAAATAAGTATTGTAGTTTGTCTTACTTGCGACTTATTACTTATTACTAACCACTACTTTCGCTGTATCTGGTAAGCCATAATTTCCAGTTAATAATACCCTATCGTTTGCTGATAATACTGGCGAAAGTATCTCTACCCTGTCCTTTGTTTCTAGCCCCTTTGTTACAGGCACTTTAATAGCGGTTGTACTATCTTTCAGCTTCATTATCCAATATTCGCTTTGTATTTCATTGGTTAATACGGCTTCTTTTGGTAACGAAACGGTATGCCCCTTAGAACTCTTCACAAAGTAAACCTTTGCCAATAAGTTTTCAGGTATCGACTTTTCTGTATTTACCTTAATCATATAACTCTGCGTTTGTGTAGTTGCATCTACAGAGGGCATTTCTCCATCTATTGTTCCATCCAACACTGTTCCGTCGGGCAGATGAAGCTTTAAGTCCTTATTATACGGAAGAAAAGGTTTCAATTCATAGGGTAGATTCAGTAGAAAAACAAAGTTCTTGGTATCAGTTATGGTTGCTAATTGTTCATTATCCTGTACATAATCCCCTGTGCGGTAAGTAAGTTGTGTTACATAACCACTACCGGGAGCTTTAATGTGCATAGTCCCTTCAAAATGTAATGATGGGTCTAAATCCTTCACGGTATTACCCAAACTTTGCGACTCTTTGGTACGTAGTGTAAACAATTCCTGCCCTTTCTGCACATACTTTCCCATCTGTGTATTTACAGCAGTGAGGTAGCCATTGGCGTTTGCCTTTAAATAACTCTTTACTAAAAAAGTAGATACAGCACTCAGTTCTACCGTCTCATCCATGCTGCCAATGCTAGCGGATGTTACCGTTACGGGCGTTCCTTCTGCTACTTCTGTAGCATCTTTCTTGTCGTCCTTTGGCTCTTCTTTAGATTTACACGAAGTAATTAAAAGAACCGTAAATAATAATGTTACTAACGATATTCTCATTGAGTTATTAATTTTATGTTTTCAACTTATTCTCTCATGACTTACTCCTTACAACTCATATTTCATAGTTCATAATTCATATTTCCCTTAGTTCTTGTTCCAGTAATTAATCTGGTTAATTATCTGTAGTCTATTAATGCTAGTTTGTGTGATAGTATTCTTAGAACTAAGGTAATTTCCTATGGCTAATATAAAATCTGCCATACGAGCATCCCCCGTTACCAATAGTTTTTTGTTAGCCTCTATCAATGCCTCACTGTATTTCAACTGGTCTTTTGCTTGCGCAATCAACTGGTCTGTTAACTGTAATTGCTGTACCAATTGCGCTATCTGCTGCGTATATTGACTCTTAAAATACTGCTCATATTCCGCTCTAGTTTCCTGCGCTATTGCGTTTTTATCATGCTGCATTTTCTTTTGCTTACCATCATAAATAGGCATAGTGATAGACACGCCGAAACCCGTTCCAAAGTTTTTATACGGATCAAGTTGAAATGTACTCACATGCCCCGCATCGGCATATAAATCGACCTTTGGCTTGTAACTAAAATCGATAATGGCATCACTGTTTTTAAGTTTAAGGCTATCTAATATAAATTGTTTGGTAAAGATGGTATTGTTTATTTCGGGTTGTATTGTTGGTTCAATTTCGGGCTTTTCGAGGGTAATGAATGAGGTGTCGTTAATGCCACTCAGGTAATTTAGCGTAGCAATATCATTCTGCAATTGAAGCCTTAATTGCGATATGGTCAGATCCTGTTGCTTTAGCGTTACTAGGAAACTAAGGTAGTCTGTTTGCCTGTAAACATTCTTTTCAGTCAAGGTTTTTAATATGCTTTCTTCCTTAGATAACAGTTGTAACATATCAAGGTTGAAGGTATATTGCTGTTGATCCCCATAGGTAGTAATAAATTGCGAAATAATTGATTTTCTGATATCTTGTTCAGATATTTTACCAGCTATTTCTAGCGATTCATTCTGTAAGTTGATGGCCTCGTACTGGTTATTGAGGTTTTCCTTACTTACCAATCTTTTGGTTACACTTATTAGTTGGCTAAAGTTCGCACCATTGGTAATAGCCGATTCGTATCCCCAATCCTTGTATGTTGGTGCGTAAGTATTGGTACTAGAAGCAGTAACCTGTGGTTTATAGCCTGCATCTATTCTAAGACTATCAATGGAATTACCCCTCTTCTGATTCTTTAAATCTTTTAACAAAGGACTCTTGGCTATCCCCGAAGCGATAAAGGCATCGAGGCTTCGGTGTTGTGCGTTGGCACATACAACTATAATGGATAAAAAAAGTATAAGAAAGCTTCTTCGCATTACCAACATAAATAGGCTACAAACATAAGGAAACTAATATTGTATCGCTTGCAGTTATCAATAATGAGTGTTAATTAATTGTATCTTTAGGTTTAGCTTTTAAAAAAATACTATATACTCTTAGTTGCTCATCGTCATTAAAGTATCTAGCAACACATTCTCGAATATTAAGAGATACAACTATTGGTCAGGTGTTCAGCATAGCTGGTTGCTTTGGTAGAACCAGTTTCTAACTGGGGTACGCTTTTTATAAACCATTCTCTTGTAAAAACCTCAATTGCCTTCTCTAACAATTGCTCGTCATTCCTAACCCAGTTAAAGTCTTTGTCCTTCTTAAACCAAGTCATTTGTCGTTTAGCATACTGACGAGTATTGATTTTTATCCTTTCGATGGCTTCAGGTAAAGATGTCTCTTTGTTGAAATAAGCAAACAACTCTTTGTAGCCCACTGTTTGTAGTGCATTTAGGTGCTGAAAGGGCAACAACGATGCTACTTCAGCCAGTAAGCCATCCTTCATCATTATGTCCACCCTTTGATTTATATTGTCAATTAGTTTTTCTCTGGGAAGTTCTATACCTATCTTGATGATGTTGAAAGGACGTGTGACAGTTTGCTGGGTACGATAGTTTGTAATGGATTGCCCAGTAGTCATCACTACTTCCAGAGCACGCATCAAGCGTTGGGGGTTTTGTTGCTCAGCAACTTCCCAAAACAAAGGATCTTTCTCTTTCACCTCATCCTGCAACCAAGCTAGCCCTTTTTGTTCATATTGATTGATAATTGATTCTCTGATTTGCAAGGGGATGGCAGGCATGGAGTCTATCCCTTCGGCAAAGGCTTTTATGTAAAGACCAGTACCACCAACCATCACAACGATTTTGTTCTGCTTAAAGAGTTCTTCGGCAATGCCCAAAGCATATTGCTCGAATATGCCTGCATTTACTTCCTCATTGACAGAATGAGAATTGATAAAATAATGGGTGACAGATTGCAGTTGTTCTAGGCTTGGTTTGGCTACACCAATGCTTAACTCTTTAAAGCACTGCCTGCTATCTGCCGATATAATTTTTGTATTGAAATGCTGCGCTAACTGTATGCCCAAAGCAGTTTTACCAACAGCCGTTGGCCCTGCAATAATGATAACAGTATTTGTATGTGGTAATGGCATCACGGATGTCTAAAACTATAAATCATCCGTGAAGTTGTTATTATCTTCCTGTGCTTCTTCCTCTGTTGCTTCCTCTTCTGCACCGTCTTCGCCAAATCCTTCGCCTACTTCTTTTAGGTCGTATTTTTCCTCTATATCAGTAAACTTTTCGCCCAATAGGCTTTTGGTACCATATTGTGGCGGACCAATACCTTCCTTTCTGGTGATGGTAGGGTATGTTAACCTAATGTTTTCTTCTTTGCTCACACTGATAAGTGCAATCTGGAAAGCCCAGTTCTTGATAAAGTCATATATATAGATAAACCGTTGGTTGGTATCTTTTATCTCACTCGCTATTGTTGTCTCGGACATCAATAGGGGAGGAGCGATATACTTTTTATCATACTTCTCAAAACTTATCTCCCTTCCTCTTTCCCATCCGTCATTACTGCGAAAAAAGGTAGCCTGATGCCTGCTGTCAAAATCGTAAGCACTCAATACAGCATAGTGTAACTCCTTAAAAGTCTGTTTGTGCTTAATCGCAACGTCCCTATAAATTGAGTCATCTTCTTCGAGATAAACCCTAAACTTTAAAATAGCCATGTAATCAGTTATGAGATATGAGTGATGAAACAGATTAGATATTAGATATGAGTTATAGAATTAACATTTAAGCAGTTAATGTATCTAATATCTAATATCTCATATCTCATATCTAAAGTTTCTTTTATAATCCGCTAAAGTACAGCTTAAATAGGTTTCAAATTTAGTTCTGCTGCTTGTTTCAACATAAATTGAAAGGCTTCTTCATAACTATTGGGGATAACTCCGTCCAGAATGGCATTTCTGATGGCATCTTTTATGATTCCCACGGGTTTACTAGGGGAAAGATTAAAGGTTTCCATAATTATCTCGCCAGTAATAGGTGGCTGCCAATTGCGGATATGATCCTTTTCTTCCACTTCTGCCAAGCGTTTCTTTACCAACTCAAAGTTTTGAAGGTAGCGTATTACCTTCTGTTTATTCTTACTAGTTATGTCGGCATTACACAACATCATCAGCGATTCTATGTCTTCGCCCGCATCAAACAACAATCGCCTGATGGCACTATCTGTAATGTTTTCTTTCGTAAGACTAATAGGACGAAGGTGTAACTCTACCAACTTTTGCACCAACCGCATCTTCTCATTCAAAGGGAGTTTTAGCTTCGCAAATATCTTAGGAACCATCCTTGCGCCAACTGCTTCATGACCATGAAAAGTAAATCCATGACCAGGTTCAAACTTTTTGGTTACTGGTTTAGCGATATCATGAAGTACTGCTGCCCATCTAAGCCACAAATCATTGGTATGTTCTGAGATATTGTCCACCACTTGCAATGTGTGGTAAAAATTATCCTTATGCCCCATTCCATCTACGTATTCTGCTCCATGCAATGCCATCATTTGTGGGAAGATTAATTGCATCAAACTACTCTTACTCAATAAATCGAGTCCAATACTTGGTTTTGGCGACAGCAATATCTTGTTTAGTTCATCGGTAATTCTTTCTTGCGAAATAATTTTAATCCTTTCTGCATTGTCTTTTATCGCCTGAAAAGTAATTGGGTCGATGGTGAAATTTAGTTGTGAGGCAAACCGAATAGCGCGCATCATCCTCAATGGATCGTCACTAAATGTTTGTAATGGGGATAAGGGTGTTTGGATTACTCTACGTTCAATATCTTTTAATCCGTCAAAAGGGTCAATTAATGTTCCATAATTATCTGCATTCAGACTTATTGCCAAAGCATTAATGGTAAAATCCCTTCTGTTTTGGTCGTCTTCTAGTGTGCCTGGTGCAACGATAGGGTTGCGACTACTGAAATCGTAGCTTTCTTTTCTTGCTCCTACAAATTCAATCTCAAAAGAATCATCTAGCTTTATCTGTGCCGTGCCAAAAGTCTTGAAAAAGGCTACTGTAGGCTTAGGGTTAAATCTTTTCGCCACCTCATGCGCCAAATCAATTCCATCACCCAAACAAACTATGTCAGCATCTTTTGTTGGTCTGCCTATTATCTTATCACGCACAAATCCCCCAATCAAATAAGCTTCCACCCCCAATTCCTTGGCAGCAGCAGCTATCTTTTTAAGCAGGAATAATTCTCTATCTGTACAGTTTATATCCATATAATGAAATATGAACTATGAACGATGAACGATGAAATATGAGTAGTAAATTGTAGTTATTAATGGCTTGTAATATCTACAACGTAAACTCATATTTCATATTTCATAGTTCATAGTTCCTTTAACAGTTGTTCATTCGTTATTTTATAAGCACAATCGAAATGCCCTAGCGGACAAGCCTTTTTACCGTGCAACCCACAAGGGCGGCAAGATAAGGGTGTGGCTACTTCTACAATAACACTTTTATCACTCAATGGGCCATAACCAAAACCCATAATCGTAGAGCAATAAACCGCAGTTACGGGGGCATTTACGCTAGAAGCAAAGTGCATGGGGGCTGAGTCATTAACGTAATTCATCACCGCACCCTTTTGTAGTGCAGCCGATTGTAAAAAACTTAATTTACCAGCCAGATTAATCACTGACTGATGTTTTACCGTCTCTTTTATGCTCTTGCACAATGCCTCATCCGACGGACCGCCTATCAGGCATATAGTATAGCTACTCGGTAGTTCATCAATAAAGCTTATCCATTTATCCTTTGGAAACTGCTTGGTAAACCAAACCGAAGCGGGCGCAATACAAAGATAAGGTTGGGCTTGGTACTGCTTTACCTGTGCAAAGTCTTGCTTGCTGGGATACAGCCTCGGCTTAACCGCAGTGGCATCTGTAAGCGATTGTATTAATAAATGATTGCGTTCTATCTCGTGCAAAGGCTTATCCTGCCCATCACTAAAAGTATGTGTTATCTTTTGGGTAAAAAGAAAACTAAAAGGGTTTTTATCAAACCCAATAGTTGTTTTACCCCTAGAGAAAGCCGTAAGGAAACCCGTAGCGGCATAGCGTTGCAGGTTTATAACGACATCATATTGATTATTGCGGATGGTTTTTAATAGACTGAAAAGATGTTTGTATTTACTTTCCTTCTTCACCCAAACCAATACTTCATTAACAAAAGGGTGGTTGGCAAACAAAGATTCATTTCCTTTCCGTACCAGAAAATCTATTTGGGCAGCAGGATATTGTTGGTGCATTTTCTCGAGGATACCCGTAGCCAGCACCACATCCCCAATAAAAGCCGTTTGAATAATCAATATCTTTTGCATGACAGACAAAACTAATGTTATCCCTATTACAAAAGCATTTGAGGAGGGAAATGGTACAAATTATATTGCGATACCTAAAGGCTCATAAAAGCAAGTTAACCATTTGAGGCTTTTACAAGATGCCTTTTCAAAGCGTAACCGGATTTTCTAGTAGCAGGAAAAGCATCTTACTAACTGATGTTACGCAGTTTTATTCACATTAAACAAAAATTACCACGTATGCACACTAGGCACATAGTATTTGCTATTAACTTAGATAAGAAAACATAGAAAAAAAGTTTCACTTTTTAATACTCGAGTCTATGTGTACTTTAAGTGCAACATTTTTCACCTTATTTTTCTTTTTCTATGTGACTATTGTGTCTAGGTAGAAAAAAGGCTTTGCTTAGGATGTTGATAAATGTGCGTTTCAGTATTTTTTAGTGGACAGTATTTCTTTGAAAGCACAATACATGGTATTTCGCACAATAATGAAAAATAAATATTTCCCTGCCCTTTTTCATCAATTACTCCAATCCCTGCTTATTCTGCCGCAACCGATATAGTTTTACGTTCATTCATGTATAACGCACAGCAATTAGCATGGATTAACGTTAATTCATGTATAATCTATTTCAACTAACATGAATTAACGTTAATTCATGTAAAGCGCACAGAAACTATCATGGTTGACTGTCATTTCATGCAAAGCGCATTGCAATTAACATGGTTGACTGCCATTTCATGCAAATCGCAATGCAATTAACATGAATGAACGTTAATTCATGTTAGTTGAAAT
>JANYEX010000159.1 GCA_025359725.1 Chitinophagaceae bacterium
CTCCGCATAATATTAAAGCCTGCGTAAGGGAAGCGGTAACTTAGCGTATCGGGCGCCTTACCCTGTGTTCCGCCACTTGAGGCAAACAAAAACTCAGGGTCTCCCCATTGGGTATAAGCTGCGCTAACAGCAGCAGTAGAAGAATCTGAATTATCATTTGTAGGGGGCAGTAGCCCAGTTGGTTGCATTAAATATACATCGTACCAATACATTTTCTTTAGGGTGGTTAGGTAAGTACTCGGTATTGTATCGTGATTAATATTTGCTATTTGAGATACTGTCATAAAAAAGTCCCTTGTCCAGTTATGATAGCCAGGTGCCAATTCGTTTTCAGCACCATCTGGATAAATGGCACTATCCATCGATTCTTTCAATAAATTAAAAGCAGTTTGTTTCCAAGTAGGTGCATCATTAAATTCAGGAAAAAGGATGGCAGCAATTGCTAACCCAGAAGCTCCGAGAATCTGATGGTTAGAGGGGGCAACTTTTGAATTTATGAAGGAGCTGGCACCCCAATTCATTCTCCATCCATGCCATAATATTCCTTTGGCGAAAGTAGCAACAGCTGTATCGACAAAAGAGGGCGACTTTAAAAAAGTATAAAAAGCGTTCATCCAGGTATCTTTCATCCTACAACCTTCTTGCAAGTTTTGTAAAACGGCAGGATAATAATAAGATGAATTGCCAGTAATAGCCCCTTTTGAATTTGTTAACTGAGAAGGGAAATAAATAGATGAGTTTGTGCCACCAACATTTCCATCAGCATCATCACTGGTGGTTAAATCTAAGGGAAATGACGAAACCCAATTGCACATTTGGTTAACCCATGCTTTGGCATAGTTTTCATTTTTAGTTGACATATAGCCACCATAGAGTGCGCGCCAAAAATCAAATCTCTCCATAGAACCCCAATAGGTTGCATTGTCCACATCTGTAGGAGCTGTTAGACCATTTTGACCTGGAAACCATTGAATGTTGGTTACAGTGGCACCAAAATGATGGTTAGGGGGTTGAAACCCAGAGCCATTATCAGGTCCTATTACATTATAGAGACTGATACTATCTGCACCAGAAACCGTTCCAGTACCATTACCAGCAGGAGTGCCTAGCGAAAGCCATTGAGGGGCATTACTACTCAACCTATATTGATGATAATAATACTTGGCACTGTCATAATTACCTTTCGAAACATAATACCTTACACTATCCAACCCCGGATAATTAAGATTCATTGCAGTGAATAAAATAGAATCAGTAATAACCAAGCTAGTAACCTGAGTGTTGTATCCGGTTAGCCAAACACTATTTGAGGCAGCACTTGTTGCACTTGTGTAGCCTAAATTATTAGTAGCCTTTACTGTAAAAGTATAGAGTACCTTATTAGATAATCCTTTTACTATAATAGGGCTTGTAGAACCAGTGGCGGTGATATTACCAGGCGAGGAAGCAACTGTATAAGTTACTGAACTTGATCCACTACCCAAGTAACCAGATGGGGTAAAAGTTACCGTGGCACTATCCTTACCGGCAGTAGTCATAATAGCAGAGATATTGGTTGGCGTTGCGGGAATATTAGATTGTGGGGTTACAGTATTCGAGGCGGCACTTTCAGCACTATTTGAACTGCCATTATTGGCAATTACCTGAAAAGTATAGCTAACCCCATTTGTTAATCCAGACACAGTTATAGGGGAAGAGGTATTCCCACTTTGGGTAATAGTAGCAGAAGGCGTAGCGACTACTGAATAGGTATAAGTACCCAAATTTGAATTGAGTGATGACGGTGTAAAAGCAATGGTCGCTTGCCCACTTGCCATGGATGTAGCGGTACCAATAGTTGGTGGGGCAAGAGCAAAAGTATAGGCATTGCCAATTCCTGTGTAAGCAATAGAAGCTGGTAGGTTAATAGCAGCGGAAGTAGTAATAGTATACGGGTTACTTCCTATTGGGGAATTTAGGGTACTCTCACTGTAACCACCAGTATATACTCCCAATATTGGGGTTGACAAAGTGCCAGCAACATTACTGTTGTAATACTGATAAGTGAGGGAAGACGCATTGGCAACACTTGATAATATTGACCATTGTAGGTTTACTACATTGGACGCATTATTCAAGGTATTTGTAAAAGAAGTGGATAGACCAACTGTAATATCTGGCGCATTGGTAGTACCTGTAAAAGTTATTGGGGTATAAGAAGAAATAGAATTACCAATAGGAAATACCACGGGACTAGGGTTTTTAGTTACACTTGAATTTACGCCTAGCACCTTTAATAACCCAGAGCTAAGTATAATATAGTTGTTACTGCTTGCACCCACGATACAACTGGTAGCATTAGCGTTAAGTGCAGAACCAGATAAGCTAAGGTTGTTGTTCCCTGCATTAAGATAACCAGCAGTGAGGGTAAGCGTTCCATTGATAGTGGGCGAACCGGTAAGGGAAACACTATTACCACTGCCAACTGCCACTTCGAGATTACCCAAACCAACTCCAGCTATGCTTTTCCCTGTACCTGTTATCAGAATTTTACCAACGCCAGAATGACTACCAGAACCTGCGATATTCCCTGCCAGGGAAATAACATTTCCATTATCTGCCAATGTAGCATTTGTTCCTAGTGTCAAATCACCAAAAATGGTAACGGGTGTGTTCAAGGTATTGTTTGCACCGATGGATAAAGACGCAATATTCAAAGGAGTGCTACTGTGACGAAAATTGAGATATGCTCCATTTGCTATAGCGGAAGTTAAGTTAGCCGTTACAGTATTCCCCGACAATGCAGTAACAGTCCCTGCGCTGCTTGATCCGCTATTTACATAAATAGATTGCCCAACCACAATACCATTAGATGAGGATATTGCAACAGTTACCCCCGTTCCTATAGTTGCAGCACTTGTGCTGTATGTTCCAAAAGCAGGAGGATTGTGAAAGTTGAGTTCTGCACCACTTGATAAAGTAGTTGCAAGCGAGGATGTAATGGTGTTTCCTGAAATATTCGTAACAATACCTATCAAGGTAGAAGCATTGTATATCGATTGCCCTATTTGAATGTTGGTGGCAGCCGTGACAGGTATAGAGTTACTTGTAGTAACTGCAGAAGAGGCAGTAGTAGCCGCAACTATGGAACAAAATATTTTAGTGGTATTTGCTCCATTAAATACATAGTTAATACCAGCGGCATTAAACCAACCAGACGTTGTAGTATTGAACAAATTAATATTTCCATCTATTCCACTAGTACTACTCGAAATAATAGTGGCACCAGAATTTACAGTTAGTGAATAAGTACTGTAGGGCTGAATAGACACATTGCTTCCTAAATCAAGTGTTGCGCCACTTGGTACAGTAAACCCCTTTTTAATGAGTATTTGATAACCATTGGTAATAAGGGAGGTACCTGACGCCATTGTTAATAAGGAATTTGCAGAACTACTGCCGCCATTACCAACTGTTATTCCTCCATTCAATTTAACAGAGGTTCCTGCACCACTAATAGAAAAGGTCCCTTGGTAATTTCCTGCGGGTAGGTATTGATTGGTTGCACCGTCATAAATCAAAGTACTATTAGAAGTAGAGGAAGCAGCCGAAGAACCAAATGTTCCTGCGATAAAAGGGGTACTACTGGTGCTCTCCACATATAACTTCGAATTGATTTGGACATCAACTGTTCCTGCAATAGAATTTCCAGCAGGAATATCCAATGAAGCAACATTTGTGGCATCTCCAACAATAACCTTTGCGCCTGTTCCAGTAATTGTAAATACGGCAGAGGTGCTACTCCAACTATTAACAGTCTTCGTTCCTGTAATGCTAAATATCTGGTTTGCTGTAGTGAAGTTTGCGGGATTACCACCAGTACCATTACTATTTAAAGTCCAACTGGTAACAGCATCAACATTACCCGACTGATAGTAATAGTTTGTTTGAGCCTTTACTGCCAATACCGTAAAAATTGAAAGTAAAACAAGTAGAAATAACTTTTTCATACGTTTTGAATGTTGTTGTTTGAATATTGTGATTATCACAATCGAAGGTTTTTGTGTATTAAAAAAACACTTCAATAATTTTATCTCGTTTACTTAGCACGAGTAATGAAATGCGAAGAAAATATCACTTAAACAATTCAAAAAAGCATTATTTCATACACTACCTAGTTACTAGCTAATAAGGAAGAATAGAATTTAAACATATTTAGGTTACGGTGTATTCATATTATGATGGCTCACTAAGCTAACTCGCTAGGCACATACCAAACTATCTCTGTACACATCTATTTCCCCCTAGGTAGCAGTTCTTATTGCCTTACAACATGGGATTTGGTCAGCATAGAAACAAATTGGCTCATGAATTCGTTCATGTACCCTACGTTACTTATTCTTCAATACTTAGTTACTTGTATCAATTCAAATTATAGTAACCGGCAATCCATGACTTAGTCACGAACTAGACCCCAACATTCATGCGCAAGCCGAGAGGACATCAGCGCACTTCCCGACGACAACAAGAACTTTGTCCTCAACCTTATAGACATGGCATTGCGGGATTTCAAAGTGAGTAAGGTACATGCATTATAAACGCAAAACAGCCGCTGGATTACCCCCAACGGCTGCTTACATTTTATATAACCCAAAAGCTATCTTAGCGAAGGCACACGCTAGAAGCGATGCGCTAGCAGCCAAAGTTGCGTGAACTAGCTGGGCTTGATAAGGTGATTAAAGTTGTTTTTATTAGATGTGTTCAAGATTACACCTTTCCTATCAAGCCATTTCATACTCCACCACATTAGGCTGAGGTAGTTTTGCAGAAGCATTCAGTATTTCTATGCCCACCACATTATTTTGGCTATCATAATCAAGTATAACGCCTTTATTGTCTTCACCGCTTTCTGCTATTGGGTTATTGTTCAATTGTATGTACAGTATATCAGTTTGCTTGTCGTATTTTATCTTCATAATTTAATATGTATAACAAACTTACAGCAATATAAAAACTTTACCTATTTATTGTTTCAATTGCCTTTTTTAGATGTGTTGGAGATTAGCCAGCATAAGCAATACATACACTCATTTTAATAAACCCTTTAGCTCCGCCCCATTATAAAAGAGAAATAAGAAGATGATACCAACCTATTGCTACAAATAATGACACCATAATCAATAAACAATTTTACACTTATGGCAATCTCATTCTAGTTCTTTATTGCGGGAGAAGGCAAGGTTGAAAAATCATCCAAATAATTCCTATTTCAAATAAATTTCATCTCTCACATAAGTATTGTTTAGCCAAAAACAATGCTTGGTATATACTTTTTCATTTGTCACCTTATCTGTAATGGGTAATAGATATGTGTCATTCGCATCTCTTGCGTGTGGTCTAACATGCGATACAGAGCTAAACTTCTTACTAGGAAAGTTGGTATATCTTGTCTTTCCTTTAACTTCTTTCACTATCTCCCCATTTTCTACTATTTCCTTCGTCCTAAGCCAAACTTCTTTTGCTTTCTCTATATCAGCGAAAGGCATATTCCAAAACTTTACTTTCTTTAATACAAGTTGTTCGCCTTCAAATTGAAAGAACACGAAAAGAAATTTGTGTTCTAATGTCGCTTTAAATTCAGATTCGTCCCATTCTTCCTCAACCAGTTCTTCGTACTTAAAGGTAGGAAAGGAAATATCCTCTTTTGGAAGATTATTTTCTTTAAGTCTGATTGTTTTTACAATTATATCTGCCTTCTTAAACTCTT
>JANYEX010000218.1 GCA_025359725.1 Chitinophagaceae bacterium
TACCGTTAATGGGTTTGCTTTTAGGGAATATGTGTTTGCTTTAGCAATAAAGTGGTAGCTAAAAGCGATAAAAGCGAATGCTTTTGGGGGATAGTTGTATGCTTTTGGAGGAGAAGTGTATGCTTTTTGGGCAATGTTGTACATGATTACAAGGATTGCATAAGGTGGATAGCTTCGTCAAACAGATGTCTTGATTAAAAAAGCCGTAATCTCTATGTCGTTTGAATTTTTTTATAACAAAGCTAATTTACACATAAATTCAATACAGAATTTATGTGTAAATTAGCTTTTAGAGGTTCCCTAGAAGAAGTGTCAATGAATTTGAGGGTGTGAGCTAGATAGTTAATACAGCACTCTATGCTCCAAAAAGGCCATTGTACATACCATTTGTTGCAGTAGTCGAATCAAAATCCAAACAACTTCTTCAATCTCACTACTCCCCTTTATTTATTACCTGAAATCATCCTCAGACAACTCATCATCCGTAAAATTGAGGTCATTCAGGTTAATCATACTACCCATTAAGTCGGTAAAGGATACCTGCCCGTCAATTGTTTTTTTGCTGATTAAAGAGTAAGATGCTAAGCCGTGCAGAACAAACTCCATCAACAATGCATTCTCCATGTCGTTTGCACCATGGAAGTGTTTCTTTACAAACCCATACAACCCATCTACCTTGTATAGTGCAGCTACTTTATCGGCATCCTTCATGTCTAGCATCAAGTCTAGGTGATTACCCGCATCAAACCAACGGGTTACCTGCCTGTAAGGATTCTCAGGTTCTTTTTCTTCCACGGATTTCTTTCCGGCTGGCTTTCTTTTCTTGCTTAGCTCAGGGTTGGGGAAGTATTGTATAAACTGTGTTCTTATAGACTTTTCCAACAGGTTTATTGCTACCTGATACGGGCCTTCTTGCTCACCTTCATACACCAATTCTATCTTTCCAGTGATGGATGGAATAATGCCTACCAAATCATTCACCCATACATGGGTATGTTTTTCATCGTGGATGATAGCCCTACGCTCGGCTGAACTAACAGCATTCTCATAAGCAGCAATGGTAAGCCTCGCACTAACGCCACTCTTTTTATCAACGTATTCATTATTCCTTGCTTCGAAAGCTATTTGTTCTATGAGTCTTTTTATCAAGTCGCTGACCTCTACCTTTTTAGATTGTTCAGGTAGAATATCGGCTTCTTGTTCTGTGATTGCAAGAGAGGTCTCAATCGTCTTTGGATAATGCGTTAATATCTGGCTCTCAATCCTATCTTTTAATGGGGTAACAATACTTCCACGGTTTGTATAATCCTCAGGGTTTGCAGTGAAAATAAACAATACATCCAACGGCATCCTTACCTTGAACCCACGTATTTGTATATCACCTTCCTGTAAGATATTGAACAGAGCTACCTGAATACGCGCTTGCAAATCGGGCAGTTCATTGATAACGAATATGCAACGATTACTACGTGGGATAATACCAAAGTGTATCACCATTTCATCGGAAAAACTAAGCCTTAGGTTAGCTGCCTTGATGGGGTCTATATCCCCAATCAAATCTGCCACACTAACATCAGGTGTTGCCAACTTCTCGCCATAACGCTCGCTACGATGAATCCAATGAATGGGTGTTTCGTCACCATGTTCTGCAATCTGATCCTTAGCATATTTACTCAAAGGATTCAATGGGTCATCATTCACCTCACTACCAGCTACAATGGGGACATATTCATCCAATAAATCCACCATCTGGCGCGCCATACGTGTCTTTGCTTGTCCCCTCAATCCCAAAAACAATATATTGTGCCTGCTAAGCAAAGCCCTCTCTGTATCAGGAATTACTGTATCCTCATAACCAAGAATGCCCGTAAAAGGATTCTCTTTGGCTTTTATTTTATCGATAAGATTCTTCCTTACCTCTTCCTTTATACCCAATGACTTGTATCCACTCTTCTTTAATTGACCTAATGTGATAATATTTTTTATGTTCATAGTCTTTTTAATTAATTAGTTGTGAGGCATAAGTCGTAAGTAATACGTTGTAGTTACTCTACGTGGATAGTTAGTAGAGTTAACTTGAATCTTGAAGATTCTAAAATTTCGAGTTACTTATTACTTACCATTTATTACTTACGACTCCGTATTTACTTCACCATCATCCTCCAAAACTGCGCTATGCTTGCTATGAAGAAAATGGCACCCATTATAATGTTCAATGTCCTGTTACTTACGTTCAGTTTTGTAATTAAATAATTGCCGCCATATATATACGTAAGCAAGCCCGTAATTGTTCCCAAACCAACTCCAATTGTGAATATATTGTACTGGATAGTGTTGGAATGTAAGATTTTCCATTCTAATAAATAACTGCTCCATAAAACCCAGAACGGTACTTGGGCAGGGTTCATGGCACTAAGCATTAATCCAAAAAGAAATCTATTTATTTTATTACGCAGTAAAACACTCTTCTTTTCTGGATGATGTATAAGTGCGCTCCTAACACTCAATATACCTAGAACAAAAAAGAAAAGTACTGTTACCCAACCAATCGCATTAAAAACAGCAGGGTGTTTAAACACAGCATCCATGCCTGTAAGGGCAATACGTAGATAAATCATCTCTACAATAACCACCCCCCACATGTAAGATATGGCTGGTTTTAATCCTTCTTGTATCCTTATTTGTGTGGCAGTAATACTCATATTTCCTAATGGTAGCTGCCCAAGAAAACTCACTAGCCACCCCATAAAAAAGATAAACAACAATACACCCATTATCAGTATTTATAAGAGAAAATTATTTGTAATAGGAGAGAAGATACTGCACGGCAAGCTCGTAGCCTTTTAATCCCAAGCCTATTATAGATCCCTTGCACACTGCCGAAACATGAGATATTTTACGGAAATCCTCACGGGCATGCACATTACTTATATGAACTTCTACCACAGGCGTTGAGATAGCAGCAATGCAATCGCCTATTGCCACAGAGGTATGCGTATATCCGCCAGGGTTAAGAATAATGCCATCATAAGTATGCGAGAAGTACTGAATCTGGTTTATCAGTTCGCCCTCTACATTACTCTGAAAGTAAGAGAACTCTACAGACAGATGGGCATGTTTCAGTTGACTGTAATATTCCTCAAACGTTTGAGAGCCATAAATGCCTGGTTCCCTTGTGCCTAGCAGATTGAGGTTGGGACCGTTTACTATTCCTATTTTCATATTCTCCAGTTTTATTAATTGCTATTAAATGATTTAAATGAACAGAATGATTACACAAGCTGGTTCAAATAATTCAATTGGGCAAATGCTTTCTTACCATTTTATTGGGTTGTCGAAACCAATAACATAAACCCAAAGCACAATATTAGGTATTTGCTTGTCGTTGCAACAATTCTTATCAAAAATAAATTTAATGGAGGCTAGATAATGAGTTTTTTTCATTTTATTTAATTGCCTTGAATAGAAGTATTATTGTTGCCATGAAAATGAAAAATCTAGCTATTATAATAATTGAATAGAGTACTTAAATAATCAAAATACCTCCTCCCCTCTACAAATATGTGCACTATCTTATTCATAATCATCAGCAGATGAAATATCCCCCCTATTTTTTATTAAATAAGGTGGCTGTTAGTTGTGATGGCTTTGTTTTTACACTAATTCATGTGTCTACGAATTGTTACGCTATAAAATTAGTCCTGAAACAAGCGTCCCCCAATTGCGGGGTACATCATTTAGTGTTAATATACTTGTTCAGAATTGAGCTGCTCTTGTTTTAGTGCTAATTTATATTTCCGCAATTGAGAAACAAATAAATCAGTACTAAAATGGGTATAATCCAGTTAGATATCTAGTTACCTCGATATGACGATGTATAGGCTTGTGAAGGCTGAAACTTATATCACCTCATTCCCATTTTTTTGTGGCACGCCAGACTAACCATTTGAAATGACGCAACGAGTATGGAGAAGGTTAAGATGAAAAACCAAATAGTGGATAGTCTAGATTACTTTATTTTATTGAAGAAGTAATATTTTTCGCCTTACTCTATTCCTCAATAAAATTCATATCGTTACCAAAACTTTCCTTTGTATGATAGGCAGATATGATGGCTACCCCCATGACGATGGCACCTGTAATCTCGGCACTTAGCAGGTAATTGTCGTGGGTCAGGTATCTTATTCCTTTAAATAAAAGAATCATTAATGGCAGAAAACCACGCACTACATTGGGGATAGATATAGCGGTGGTGGCGCGTAGGTTCGTGCCAAACTGCTCAGCACTCATGGTAATATATAGTATAGAAAAGCCCGAACCGAAACCAAGGCAAGCAATCAATATGTACATGGTGGTGGCACTGCCGCCGCTTTGCATGAAGAACAAAATGATAAATAGACTACAGATGCCGTAAAAGATAAAGAGGGCTTTTTTGCGGCTTTTAAGGTAGTTACTCAATAATCCAGCACTCATATCGCCAATGCCGATGGCTATATATTGGTACATAATGGCTTGTCCGGGGTCTATATTGCTGATGCCAAATCGCTTACCAAATTCATCAGAAAAAGTTATCAGAATACCTATTACATACCAAACGGGCAACCCAATAAATACCCCTTTCATGTAGCGTAGCATCCTATCCTTACTGCCCAATAGCATCATCAAACTCCCTCGTTCTACGTTTTGTTTCTTTACTTCGTCGTATAGTCCGCTCTCAAAAATACTTACACGCAACAGTAATAACACTAGTCCCATGCCGCCACCTATGTAGAAACACAATCTCCAATCGCCAAATAATTTATAGACAAAGAAAGCAGTTACAGCACCAAACACACCCACGCTCGCAATGATGGAAGCGGCAATACCACGCTTTTCTTTAGGCAACATCTCACTAACCAAAGTGATGCTTGCCCCCAGTTCGCCAGCTAACCCAACGCCTGCAATAAACCGCATGATGATGTATTGGTTAACATTAGTAACCATGCCGTTGGCAATGTTGGCGAGGGAATAGATAAGTATTGAGCCGAAAAGAACACTGAGCCGCCCTTTTTTATCGCCGATAACACCCCAGATAATGCCACCAACCACAAGCCCAATCATCTGTATGCTAATGATTAATTCGCCTTGATTGAGTATTTCTAAAGGTGATAATCCAAGTGCTTTTAGGCTAGGTTTGCGCACGATGCCGAATAACAATAGGTCGTACACATCCACAAAGAAACCCAATGCACCCACAATAACCGTCAGGGAAAGAAGCCCCGGCTGTTTTTTGTTCATGTAAACTTATTTGGGGATGGATGATGATTTGGTTTTGCCAAAAATTAGTTTAACAAGTACGGGAGCAGTGGTAATAAATACGATTCCCAACACAATTACCTCCAGATGCTTTTTAATATCAAAGCCGTAATGCTGCATAAAGAACCTATCTAGATAATGACCGCCAGCAAGCATACTACCCACCCACGCAATGCAACCAACAATATTAAAGAAAGTAAATTTCTTATTATCCATGTCAACAATGCCTGCAATGATAGGGGCAAAAGTTCTTACGATAGGTACAAAGCGTGCAAAAACCACCGCACCACCACCATGTTTTTCGTAGAATTCATGTGCCTGATGAAGGTATTTCTTTTTGAAAAGAATATTATCTTTCCAACTAAACATAGCCGATCCAATACGTTTTCCAAACAGATAACCCACCGTATTACCCAATATTCCCGCTACAGCAGCGAGGGCAATTAACAGCAATAGATTCAAGAAAGAACTACCCGAATCGAAAAGGTAGGCAGCAAGTTTATTGCTGAATATACCAGCCACAAACAACAAAGAATCGCCAGGGAAGAAGAAGCCGATGAACAAGCCTGTTTCGGCAAAGATGATAAGCAATAACAACCATAATCCGCCATTGTCAATGTAGAATTGGGGTTGTAGCAGCTCGTGCAACTGAAAAGCAAGTATGTAATTAATCATAAGTTACAGTGAAGCAGTTTGTTTACTTCGGGTGTAAAGAAACATTAAATTCATATATAATCAAAAGTAATAAAGATGAAAGCTTCATTAATTCAGTCGACAAGTACTCTTGAAAGTTCAATTTATTGGTTATTTGTTTAGTTGGACGGAAGCTCCGTATGCCCTTACAGAAGAAATGTTCAGTTGGACGGAAGTTTCGTAAGCCCTTACAGAAGAAATGTTCAGTTGGACGGAAGTTCCGTAAACTCTTACGGAAGAAATGTTCAACTGGACGAAAGTTCCGTAAGCTCTTACGGAAGTAATGTTCAGTTGAACGGAACGCCTGTGAAGGGCTTGTAAAGTCGTAAAATGTTTCCATTAAGAAGCATACCCAAAGTATTTAGCATCAATTGATAACTATCCATTCTCCAAAGACCCTTCCCATTTGCTTACTACGCTAGTAGCTAAAGCATTACCCAACACATTGGTGGTAGAGCGCATCATATCGCAGAAATGATCTATTGGCAGAATAAGTGCCACACCTTCTGGTGGTATCTTGAACATGGCGCAAGTAGCCAATACGACTATCAAAGAAGCTCTCGGCACACCCGCAACACCTTTACTGGTGAGCATCAATACCAAAAGCATGGTTAGTTGAGTACCCACATCTAGATGGATGCCATAAGCTTGGGCAATAGCCAAACTAGCAAACGTCATGTATATCATGCTTCCATCCAGATTGAACGAATAACCTAGCGGTAATATAAAAGCGACTATATCATTCTTGCAACCAAAGCGTTCTAGCTCTTCGGTTAGTTTAGGAAAAACAGCCTCGCTGCTTGTGGTACTAAAAGCTATCAAGAGCGGGTTGCCAATATGTTTTAATAAGACAAACAACCTCTTTCCTAGAATGAAGTAACCTATTGATAATAGTACTACCCACAGACAAACAATGCCTAATACAAAGTAGGAGAAGTAGATAAAATAGAACTTGAATATGCCCATTCCTTTCTCTGCAACCACTGCTGCCAAGGTGCCAAAAACACCGTAGGGGGCAAAGTTCATAATGTAGTTTACTATCTTCAATATGATATGTGCAAATACATCCAATGTTTTGATGACGGGTTTGGCATAATCGCCCATAGATGCTGCCGCCACACCAAAGAATATAGAGAATACCAATATCTGCAATATCTCATTATCCGCCATCGCACCAATGGCACTGGAGGGAATAACATGTTCCATAAATTTAGAAAGAGAAAACTCTGACGACTTACCCATCAGGTCTTTCAATCCTGAGTTATCCGCTTGGGATAAGTCTATATAGGTGCCAGGGTGCAACAGATTTACTAATACCATCCCTATCAGTAAACTCATTAACGATGCCGACACAAACCACAACATAGCCTTACCACCAACCCTGCCTACTGTTTTCAGGTTGCCAAGCTTAGCTATACCCACCACCAATGTTGAGAATACCAACGGGGCAATAATTGTTTTTACCAGCCTGATAAAGATGGTTCCGAGTAGTTTAATGTTACTAGAGAAGCTTGCAATAGTGGTAGCAGGCGCAAGTTCATGTACGGCATATCCAATGCCAATGCCGAGTGCCATTGCTATGAGGATGTTGCGGGTAAGTTTGTTTGATTTCATTGCAAAAAGGTTGAAATATGAAACTTTAGTTTAAAAAATATATACCAATAATAAGTCTATTTTTAAATGAAATGTAATAGTACGGATAGAAATCATTATTTTGCTAGCTTATCATTAATTAAAAAGCAACTTAACTATCAGATTATGGGTTTATTCGCAAAAAAGTCTATTGATTTACTAATGAAAGAGTCTGCCGACTCGGAAAAGGGTTTAAAGCGGACGTTAACTGCCACTTCTTTAATTTCTTTGGGGATTGGTGCCATCATCGGTGCTGGATTGTTTGTTCGTACGGCTTCTGCCGCTGCGCAAAATGCAGGCCCCTCTGTTACCATAGGCTTTATTGTTGCAGCCATTGGTTGTGCCTTGGCTGGGTTATGTTATGCAGAACTTTCTTCTTCTATTCCTATTGCGGGTAGTGCCTACACGTATAGCTATGCAACTATGGGTGAATTCATTGCATGGATAATTGGTTGGGATTTAATACTAGAATATGCTGTGGGTGCTGCAACGGTAGGTATTGCTTGGAGCGAATACCTAAATAACTTGCTGACTAATGTGATAGGCTGCAAAGCGATACCCTTTGAGTGGTGCCACTCACCCTTCGAACATTCATTAGATGGTAGCATGCACGGTTATATCAATCTTCCTGCCTTGTTTATAGTGAGTATCCTTACCCTTTTATTGATAAGAGGAACACAGGAATCTGCTGTGGTAAATAGCGTTATTGTTATTGCTAAGGTGTCTATTGTTATCATGATTATTGTATTTGGCTGGAGCTTTATCAACCCCGTTAATCATGCAGTTTATATTCCTAAAGCAACTGTTTATGTAGATCATCAGGGACTGTCGCACAATTTCGGTGGCATCATGGGTATTCTTGGTGCGGCGGGGGTCGTGTTCTTTGCCTTTATTGGCTTCGATGCAGTTAGTACTGCCGCTCAGGAAGCTAAGAACCCTAAGAAAGATATGCCTATCGGTATCCTTGGTTCTCTGGCTGTTTGTACTATTTTATATATCCTTTTTGCCCACGTACTTACTGGTGTTGCTAGCCTTGAGGACTTCCGTACTACTGGCAAGGAAGCTTCTGTTGCTTTTGCTATCAATAAATATATGATTGGTTTTGGTTGGTTGGCAAAGCTTGTTACTGTGGCTATCCTTGGTGGATTCTCTTCTGTAATATTAGTAATGTTGTTGGGACAGTCTAGGGTGTTTTATTCAATGAGTAAGGATGGGTTGTTGCCAAAGGTGTTCAGTAAAGTGCACGACACCTACAAAACTCCGTACAAAGCAAGTCTATATACATTGATTTTAGTAGGGTTGTTTGCCGCATTTATCCCTGGTGATATTGTGGGGGATATGACAAGTATCGGAACGCTGTTCGCCTTTATATTAGTTTGTATTGCGGTAATGGTATTACGCAAAACCGACCCCAACATGAAGCGTGAATTCAGAACGCCATGGGTTCCTTTTGTACCAATTATGGGTGTACTTGTTTGTAGTGCCATGATATTTGGACTAGGCTGGACAAACTGGCTTCGTCTAATAGTTTGGTTGTTGATTGGTTTTGTCATCTATTTTGGTTATAGCAGAAAGCATAGCAAACTGAATAATCCAGAGAAAGTATAGAAAGATTTAATCGATAATAGACCTCATTCTAAAATAAATTAGGCTGTTGTATATCTCAAGTGGAAGGTGTTTATTGGCTTATTAATCCCCAGATTAACCCATTCTAGCATTCAATAAACCTCCCTGGTATCGTGATGCCCTAACTATACACTGATTGCTAATTAAAGACCTTTGTTGTTTAATAAAAAATGAGTGAAGCGCTTATTTACGCATCGGCATAATAGACCGAAGCGTAGATGTATTTTGCCGAAGCCTCTTACTCTACAATAAACGGCTTATTTGTTTTTGATTAGATGTTTTACATAAACATCCTTTATAAACTGTGTAAGATAAACATCGAAAATAAGCCTGTCAGACTGAGCCTGTCGAAGTCGGGATAATAAGTTTAACCCGTTTGCGCTTGGGCAAGCTCAGCGTGACAATCAACTTAATTTTCGTAGTACACATTACGTCATGCCGATTCTTTTCTGGTACGCCAGATGAACCATTCGGCATAATAAGCACCCATAAAACAAGACAACGAAGCTTCCGCAAAATAGACCTAAAGAAGAAGTCGTAAGTGGTAAATAATAAGTGGTAAGTCAAGAATTAGGAAACAAGACAACGAGGCTTGCGCAAAATAGACCAAAGCGTAGATGTATTTTGCCGAAGCCTCTTACCTTATTATAAACGGTTTATTTGTTTTTGATTAAATGTTTTACATAAACATCCTTTATAAACTGTGTAAGGTAAACATCGAAAATCAGCCTGTCAGACTGAGCCTGCCGAAGTCGGGATAATAAGTTTAACCCGTTTGCGCTTCGGCAAGCTCAGCGTGACAATCAACTTAATTTTCGTAGTAAACA
>JANYEX010000235.1 GCA_025359725.1 Chitinophagaceae bacterium
ACTCACCTAATCATTCACTAGAATTTTGATTTCTAGTGAATAGTTTGGTATGATACCAAACAAAAATCCCCTGTAAACACGTTCATTTACAGGGGATTGATGAGATTTGACTAATTAATTGCGGACCGGACGGGACTCGAACCCGCGACCTCCGCCGTGACAGGGCGGCATTCTAACCAACTGAACTACCGATCCTAAAGAACTATTTAAAGCTTTTGTTATTCCTACCTCGTTTCCGTTTCGGGGTGCAAATATAAGGGGATGCTACCCGTATAAACAAATCTTTCTTAAAATAATTTCATTCCTTACTTTTACCGCTCAATTTTGATTTTATGCCACAGTACCTAAACAGACAGTTTCTCGATTTTGAACAGCCTATTAAAGATTTGTTCGAACAAATTGAACAGACAAACAAGCTTGCCGAAAAAAATCAAAAAATAGATTACACTGCTACCGTTAGACAACTAGAAGAGTTTATCCTTACTAAAAGAAAGGAAATTACCGAACATCTTATCCCATGGCAGAGAGTTCAACTAAGTAGGCATCCCGACAGGCCCTACATGTTGAAATACATTCAAAAGATGACGACCAACTTCATAGAATTTCACGGAGATAGAAACTTTGCTGATGATAAAGCCATGATTGGTGGCTTTGCCGATTTGGATGGTGAAACCGTAATGTTTATTGGTCAGCAAAAAGGACATACTACCAAGATGCGTCAATTGAGGAACTTTGGTATGGCTAAACCTGAGGGGTATCGCAAGGCTTTAAGGTTGATGCGCTTGGCAGAGAAGTTTAATAAACCAATCATTACTTTTATAGATACTCCTGGCGCCTATCCTGGTTTGGAAGGCGAGGAACGTGGTCAGGGTGAAGCTATTGCACGAAACATATTCGAGATGGTTCGCCTTAAAGTACCTGTTATCTGTATCATTATAGGCGAGGGTGCTAGTGGCGGGGCCTTAGGTATTGGCGTTGGCGATAGGGTATTAATGATGGAAAACACTTGGTACACCGTTATCTCTCCCGAAGGCTGTAGTTCTATCCTTTGGCGTAGTGTTGAGAAGAAGGAAGTAGCTGCCGAACAGCTAAAGCTTACTTCTATCGATATGAAAGGCTTTGGATTGGTAGATGAGATTGTGCAAGAGCCGCTTGGTGGTGCTCATTGGGACTATGCCGAAGCTGCTTGCATGCTAAAGAAAGCCATATTGATTAACCTTGCACAAATAAGAGATATTCCGGCACAGAAGCGGATAGATAATCGCATAGAAAAATTCATAAAGATGGGCTTTTGGGAAGATATACCCGTTAGCGAATCGAGTGTAACAGTTGATGCTTAGTCTTTTTACCAGTATCTTTATTACAAATATCTTTTTATCGATACATACATTTTTACAACTGCATGTATCTTTTTACTAATATTGCCACTTTCGTAGGTTTAAAACTTAATCGTAAAAATGTATTTACGCTCTATTCTTTCTGGCACCGGGGTTGCCTTGGTTACACCTTTCAAAAGTAATTTATCTATTGATTTTCCTGCATTAGAAAGGGTAATAAACTTTGTAATAAACAATAAAGTAGAATATGTGGTTGCGCTTGGCACCACTGGCGAGACCCCTACCTTATCTAAGGAAGAAAAGATTGACCTCCTAAACTTCACCTACCAGATAGTAAACTACAGGGTTCCTGTGGTTGTGGGCATTGGCGGAAACGACACTGCCACCCTCATAAATTATCTTGGCACTTTCCCGCTTGCCAAGGCCACTGCCGTACTAAGTGCATCGCCTTATTACAGCAAGCCGTCGCAGGAAGGCTTGTTTCAGCACTATAAATTGTTGGCTGAGGCTTCTCCAAAGCCGCTATTGCTATACAATGTACCAGGCAGAACGGGTCGCAATCTTAATGCTGCCACTACCATTCGTTTGGCCCATGAGGTAGCCAACGTTGCAGGGATTAAAGAAGCATCTGACGACATGAACCAGTTTATGCAGATCATCCGCGACCGTCCAGCAGATTTCTTGGTGGTTAGTGGCGATGATGCGTTGATACTTCCTCAGATAGCTTGTGGTGCCGATGGGGTTATCAGTGTGGCTGCCAACAGCTTCCCTAAGGATTTTGCCAAAATGGTTCGCCTATCTCTTGCTGGTAATTTTGCTGCTGCCAGAACGCTTCACTACAAGCTATTAGATGGCTACGATATGCTATTCGAAGAAAACAATCCTGCTGGTGTTAAAGCATTTATGCACCAGTTAGAGTTGATAGAAAACATCCTCAGGCTACCATTAACCCCCGTTAGTGATGGACTTTACAACAGAATGAAAGCTTTTTTGCACACTATAGCCTAAGATAGTTTTGGGCGTATCCCTTCGGGTCGGGCTTTCCGTTACAATCTTTTTGCCCCAAGAAAAAAGGGGGGCAAAAAGTATTTCCACTACAATCCCTTACGCACCAGGCGAACACACTACAATATACATAGTCAACGTTTCAATAAATGAAGGTTCAGCACCAAGCGAAGCCCTCATTTATCATAAACTACACCCTTAAAGAAGACCAACAAGCAATTAAGAGCCAGTTAGAAACTGGTTCCTTATTCACCCAATAGAAGTCTACCAAACCTTAACAAGGGCGCATTAAACCTCTGTATTGGGCATATTCCAACGTTTACCAATCAACAAGCACCGTTATCGTTCCTTAAATATAAGTTCAGGTTTTTCAAATCCCCGTTTAGGTTTACGCCAAACCCGTTTAGGTTTATATCTTTATTTTCAACAATTGTTTGTCCTAACTCAAAAGGCTTTTGTTTTTGCCACCTATTCAGCCCGAAAAGAGGCAAAGTCAGCAGTCTTTTACCCAAAGTCAGCACTCTTTTGGTAAATCTGGGCGAGCGGAGTACCAATCCCGCCCAGACTACCCCTACTCTTGTCAGGTTTTGGTAAATCTTCTCGCCGTTGTTGGTCTTCTTGACCAACAACAATAAAAGCACAAGCGCTACATTTGAATAATTCTCGCCGTTGTTGGTCTTCTTGACCAACAACAATAAAAGCAGAAACTCTATATTTGAATAATTAAACTTGCTAGTGTTTGTCGTTGGTAAAGAATACCAACAACGGCGAGTGGGAACACCAACAAGGGCAGAATTTATTGAGATTTGATGAGCGGATTGTATGCATATTTGTAGGATACTCGCCGTTGTTGTGTCTTCTTGACCAACAACTATATAGGGGAGA
The DNA here is from genome assembly GCA_025359725.1 of Chitinophagaceae bacterium. Taxonomy (GTDB): domain Bacteria; phylum Bacteroidota; class Bacteroidia; order Chitinophagales; family Chitinophagaceae; genus Parasediminibacterium. Next base: position 3,228 of record JANYEX010000235.1, read on the forward strand.
TATAATTAATTAAATAATCGTTTTATTGTTTGTTGTTGGTGAGGAACACACAACAACAGCGATGGAAGACCAACAAGGGCAGAAAATTGGATGGTTATGCCATTAAAGAACCTGTATTCAGCTTCGATAAGTTTCCTGGTGTAAACAAAGAGTTGAGCCCTGAAATGAAAAGCACTGGTGAAGCCATCCGTTTCATCAAAGACCTTAGGGATCCTTACTTCAGAACTTTGTATAAGGAAAGAAGTATGAATTTGAGTAGATAAGTAATTAGTTGTAGGTTATGCGAATCAAGGATTGAAAATAGTGCAAGCAAGTACCTTTAGGTACGAAATATTGGTAGAACATTCATTGATAAAGAACTAAAGCCCCTTTGGGGACGACATATTGGTTAAAAGAAGGCATTGATGAGCAATCCATTCCATAAACTTGAAGAATATGTCGTACCTACGGTACTTTAAACTGCTCATTTGTTTGGTTGCTACCAATATATCGTACCTAAAGGTACTTTTAACCCTTGATTCGCATAAGTTATAGGTATAAAGAATCCCCGTAGAGTTTAGGCTTTACGGGGATTTTCAATTAAAGATACGTAGCTACCTCAAGTGTTTCATTTCATTCTTCCATAAGGGTCGTCTTTATGTAATGAATAGAAAAAGGGTCTTGCGTATTTTTCAAAAAATATCTTAACTGCGATTTTATGTTTGTCGTTAAAATCATTGGATAAACATTTCCAGAATTTATAGTATCACATTTAATCCCTTTTTTAATTATAGTGCATACATGCAGCCCATCCAACACGTGTATTCTTTCTGGTTTAATCTTTATAGAATCCAAAAAACTTTGAGAATAGAAAGAATCTACTAATGTGTACCTTTCAAAACTGTCTAGGTTAGCTATACAAGGAACAGCTTTTTTATTGTTATAATTCATTGAGGTATCAATTGTAAATACAACTTTCTTAGTAGTCCTATCAATAGAAATATTACTTTTCAAGCCTTCATCATTAAAATTAATATCAACACTTGTTATCTTATTTTGATCCTCATTTGCCAAAATAATCTCTTTTGATTTTTCATGCCCACAGCTAGAAAATAAAAACATACATGTTATTAACGTAAATGTCCTTGCATTCATAATTTTTTTTTCTTGTTGGTACTCTTCATCGCCATTGTTTGTTGTTTCTCACCAAAAACAATCATTAGAATATTTAATCAATTCTTTCTTTACAAATATATAATATCTCCCTTGAGTATTACTAATTAACAACTCAACCAAACAACACATTATCAACCCTTTTCAATGCCTAAACACTCCAGAATAGCTTATTATTAATCCAATATAAGTTGATAAGGCACCTATATAATCTGCAATTAGTCATTATTTGCAGATTATATCATCCAATAAAGCTGCAAACAGTAACTATTTGCAGCTTTAGACAACCTTTATATCTACAATTAATCATTATTTGCAGATATAATCACTCACGTAATCTGCAATTAGTCATTAATTGCAACTTAAACCACGCTAATAAGCTACAAATAATGACTAATTGCAGCTTGTTTAAGATGTTTATTAACTTATAATGGCTTCAACTTATCTTTAAG
>JANYEX010000160.1 GCA_025359725.1 Chitinophagaceae bacterium
CCTTCGTGGCAGATATTAAAACTCGCAGTTCTTAGGTGTTCTTGCAAAAGGAATAACGTTGCGGATATTTGTCATACCAGTAACAAACAAGGTGTAAATCGGTAACAATAATAAAAAAAGTAAGCAATGAAAAGCAGGAATAAGGGGCCTTGATGACAAGGAAAAACAGGAATAAAACAAAGGGTGAAAACAAGAGGCAGGAGTAAAAAACAAAGCTGTATCCTTGCATAAGTAATAACCCAAATTACAGTAAACAAATAGTAAAATTAACACCAAAAACTGTCAAGTAATTTCATGAGGGGTCACTGTATTGATATAAACAGACTTTGTTTTAGCATAAACAGCGTTTGTTTTGATCAACACAGACTTTGTTTTAATCACTTCAAACTTTGTTTTAGTCTTTTTAAACTTTGTTTTGCCATAAATAAACTTTGTATTGACATAAACAGCGTTTGTTTTGATCAACACAGACTTTGTTTTGATCAATACAAAAGCTATTTTTTCCCAAAAAAGATTTTTAAAAACAGTTTATTTTTCGTTTTTGATGTGTCGTTTTACTGGTTTTATTCTTCCCTAATCAACCACATTGAAGCAAATAAATTAATTGTAATTCACAAACATAATATTGAATAGAGTTTCTAATTTTAGAAACAAGGTCTATATTTGCTGAAATAAATTTAATTGCAATACTTCAAGACACGTTTTTTTGAAGAAGCCGAAAAATTCATAGCTAGTATTGACCAAAAAGCTGCAAGGAAAGTGTTTTATAACATTGACCTTGCCGAGCACACTAACGACCCGAAACTTTTTAACCCATATTTTGCAATAGACTCATAACGAAAGGCTCAAGTACAAAAAAGACAAGTATTTGTGAAGATTTTTCGATTGAAAGCATAATTTTTTATGCTGAAAGAGAATAAATTAAGCAAATGCTTGTCTTTTTTGTAGTTGAGAATTGTAGTAGAGACCTATTGCAAAATCTGGGTTTAAGAAACTTCAAAAAGATATTTGGGAATTTAGGACAGTCTTTGGAGGAAAACAAATAAGGCTGCTTGGATTTTGGGACAAAGACGACGAAACTGAAACTTTAGTTTTTGCAACACATGGCTTTATTAAAAAAGTGGATAAAGTGCCAGCAAACGAAATTGAGAGAGCTGTTAACATCAGAATGAAATATATTAAAAGCAAATAAAAAAACATTATGGCAAAGAAAACAGAAATGAAATCATCCTCCCTTGCTGAAATGAAAGATAAATACATTGGTAAGCTTGGAACAATTGAACGAGACGAATACGAATATGAGCTTCGGATGGATGTATTAGGTCGTATGATAAAAACTGTGAGACAAGAACGTAATTTGACACAGGAACAATTAGGTGAACTTATTGGCGTACAAAAAGCACAGATTTCTAAACTTGAGAGTAGTGCAAACAGTGCAACAATTGATACAATATTAAAAGTGTTTAAAGCTTTAAAAGCCGATATTCACTTTAACGTGACTATAGAAAATAAATATTTACAGCTAGTGTAACAATAAGCCGACATCGACTGAAAAGCCTGCAAACTGAAAATTATTCTCAATAGTTATTCTCGGTAGAATAATCATTAAATTGAAACAACCTTTCCCATATTCAAATTTGCAAAATGAATATGGGGAAGGTTGTTCGAATAGGCTAAATAGGAAGAATAGGGTTCTTAATTTCTACTCTCCATTACTGCTTTCCCCAAGCATCTACCTTGGTTTCTAATAGTGCCAGTGGCATACTTCCATCTTTTAATATCTGGTCGTGAAAGCTTCCTAAGTTGAACTTACTTCCCTGAATGTTTTCGTATTTAGTGCGTAGTTCTCTTATTTTCAATGCACCTATTTTATACCCCAATGCTTGCCCAGGCCAAGACATATACCTTTCTATCTCTGCTGTTGCGCCTTGCTCGCTGATGGCCTCGTTGTCCATCATATATTTTATAGCTTCCTCGCGGGTCATTCCTTTTGTGTGTATGGCTACATCAACCACCAACCGTATTGCACGATGTATCTCATCACCCAATGCACCCATATATTGATATGGATCGGTATATAAACCTAACTCTTTTCCTAAACTTTCGCAATACAATGCCCAACCTTCCTGATAAGCATTCAATCCGCCAAACCTGCGAAACTTAGGCAGCGTTGTATCTTCTTGCGATAAAGAAATCTGATAGTGATGCCCTGGAATAGCTTCGTGCAAGAACAAACTTTCCATTCCACTGGTGGTATTGAATTTTGTAGCATCTAATATAGGCACGTAAAATATCCCCGGACGGCTGCCGTCAGCACTTCCCTGATTATACTCCGCACTCGCACTTGCCGCACGGAAAGCTTCTGTTTGTCTTATCTCAAATCTTGTCTTAGGTACATGGATAAACTCTTTTTGCAATTGTGGTTGCATGGTCTGATGTATCTTTTCGAAGGCTGCCAACACCTCGACTGGTGTTTTATAAGGCATAAATCTTTTATCCGTTTTCATGTATTCAAAGAAAGCCGCCAAGTCGCCATTAAACTTCACCATTGTTTTTACACTATCCATCTGATGCCTAATGCGCGCCACTTCGGATAAGCCAAGGTTGTAAATCTCTTCGGGTGTTTTACTGGTGGTAGTTTCTTCTTTTACACAAAAGTCGTAGTAGGCTTTTCCATCAGGCAATCCCGAAACGCCAGAGGTAAGTCTTGCTTTTGGTAAGTACTCATCCTTTAAGAATACACCCAACTTTTTGTAAGTAGGTACTACCTGCTCGTTAATCAACTTGATGTAAGCTGCGGTCAATCTTTTTTTGTCCGCATCACTAAAAGTAGCTGGCAACTTATTGATTGGTCCATAAAACAAATGTTTGGTGGCATCGGTAGTTACCAAATCATTCATCTGTGGAATCATTTTTACAACTAATGCCTTTGGCAAAACATAGTTAGCAGCAATCCCTTTTCTAAAATAAACAATAGCACTATCCGCCCAAGCACTAAAAGCTGTGGCACGTTGTAACCAATCGTCATAATCTTTTACGGTCTTAAATGGTTGTCCGCCCTCTCCACTACCAAACTGACCCATTGTTAGCGTAAGCCCAGTAAACTGATTGAACGGAATTAGGTTTTCAGGAAACTTAAGCTCCTCAATACTTATATTTAGGTTATACTTAAAAATATCATAGCTCAATTTATCTTCCTCATTTAGTTTTTCCTTATCAAAACCACTCAAAGAAGCAGTATATCTATCATAAAAACGGTGCAAAGAATCTCGGTAGGCATCGGTAAAATCTATGGGTAGCTTATCGTTAAAGCGGTTATCTCCCTCGTAAGTTGCATTGATGGGAAAAAGCTGTAACTCATCCTCATGGTATTGTTCAAAAAGTTTTGCTAGGTCCTTGTTTGGCTCATTTATGGCAGTTTGCGTTTCGCTGTTTAGCTTGCAAGAAGCAAATAATACAACGATGGTAATGAGAGAAAGAAAAGTATATTTCATAATAATTTATTTATGAATTGAAATTAGGTATTTGCTATTTATTTAGATTGATTTTGTTGTTTTAGTAACTCTATGTTTATGTCTAGTTTTTCAATCTCAAGCTTGCTTATTTGAATTTGCAAAGCTTCAATCTCTTTTTTCGACTGAATATTTACCATATAATCATTCTGCGCTTGCAACCTATCGCGTTTGTTCTGTCTATTTTGCGCCATCATAATAATGGGGGCAGCATAAGCAGCTTGCGTAGAAAAAATAAGGTTTAGTAGTATAAAAGGGTATTCATCCCAGTGCCTGATTAAACCAATGATATTCAGGGTCATCCAGATAATCACAATGATAGTTTGCCAGATAATGAAATTCCACGAACCCATCCCGTTGGCTACCGAATCGGCTATTTTATCACCTGCTGTCAGTGATTCCGCGTGTTCATCATGCCATGTTTTCTTTTGCATATACAATTTTTAGGAACAAATTTATGTAGCAATCATGTATGGTTGTTTATTTTATTGACAAATGGAAACAAGAGTCTCTATAAGGTAATGTCTTTGGGGTATGGATTCTTTCTAAATAGGTACGTAGGATTGGTCTGAACGAAATATTACCTCATATTAGTCTTTCCACAGTTTGTGCATAACCAAATGTTGAGTTATGGTAACTAGTTCAATAAATTTGGTGTGTAAACAACGGCTCAGGTATTCATTCTTTTAATAATTAAAAAAATTCCTTTGACAGAAACAATCATTAATCTGGATTCAATAAACCCTATTGAATTCTTTGGAGTCAACAATGGTAAATTTGAGGTACTTAAAAAGAAGTTCCCTCTGTTAAAAATCTTGTCGAGGGGGTCGCAACTAAAAATTAGTGGCGCACCAGAACAGATCGATTCTGCAAAAGAAAAGATTGACCTGATTGTAGGATACCTACAACGTGACGGTCACCTTAGCGACAACTATTTTGAGCAGATTCTTGGTGGCGACGATGCCGAAACAATTGACAACTTTGTAGATAAAAATCCTAACGACATCTTGGTGTTCGGACCTAATGGCAAAACGGTGCGTGCAAGAACCGCCAACCAAAAGAAGATGGTGCAAGCCGCCGACAAAAACGACATTGTGTTTGCTATAGGACCAGCAGGAACGGGTAAGACTTATACTGCTGTAGCACTGGCAGTAAGGGCATTGAAGAACAAAATTGTAAAGAAAATTATTCTTACAAGACCAGCCGTAGAAGCAGGGGAAAGCCTTGGTTTTTTGCCTGGTGATTTAAAAGAAAAGATTGACCCGTACTTACGTCCGTTGTACGATGCGCTGGATGATATGATTCCTGCCGATAAGCTAGGGTATTATATGAGTACGCGTACTATAGAAATTGCTCCTTTGGCATACATGAGAGGACGTACTTTGGATAATGCTTTTATCATTTTGGATGAATCGCAAAACACCAACGACCTTCAATTAAAGATGTTCCTTACACGTATTGGTGCCAATGCTAAAGCAATCATTACGGGGGATCCTACACAGATAGATTTGCCTAGAAATCAAAGAAGTGGCTTGGAAAAGGCAACCCGCATTTTGAAAAACATTGATGGTATTGCACATATTATGCTTGATGAAGAAGATGTGGTAAGGCATAAGTTGGTAAAAGCAATCATCAAAGCTTACGACAAAGACCACAAAGAGGAAGACGATCATTATAAAGGGCATAATCATAGATAAAGTCCCGAAAAAAAGATATTATTATAGGCAATTTAATAGGCAAATTGTCGTTTACATGTATAGTATCTTAATTACAAACACAATGAGTAGGAATAGAATTTTAATATTTACGGTATTGATGCTGGGTATTGGCGTTGCCGATGCCCAGTTAACGCCGCAACTTACCCCCGCCCCAAAGTTCAAGGTAAGAACAGCAAAAAGACCCGCAATCAAGTATGGAGTGGGGCAATCGCCCGCCATTTACCCCGTAGCTAACCCAAGCAACAAGCAGGTGGTGTATCAATATATAGATACTACCTTTCCTAATAGCGAGAATCAGTTTCCGATAAATGGTAATGCTGGTATAGGTACAAAAATACCACAAGCACCTTTAGAAATTAAGAAAGGTGTGGGTAATATAGCAGGTAAGAATGTGCTATTGCAATTGAGTAATATATGGGCAGATGCTGGGCAGAACGAACCTAGTATTATGTTTTCTAATGGCGACTTGGATGCTAAAAATACCAGTTACTGGACAGTAGGGGCTAGGGTTTCGGGCGATAACGTATTAAAGACACCGCAAACATTCAAGGTTTGTTTTAAAGCACCCGGGCAAGACCACGACCAAGAATTTTTCTCAATCAACTCTTATCAAGGAAAGGTAAAGATTGGTAATGTAAATGATTTGGTTGATGGATATAAGCTGTTTGTGGAAGAAGGTATATTGAGCGAAAAGGTTAAGGTTGCCGTAAAGAATTCTGACGATTGGTACGACAATGTATTTAAAGATTCGTACCACAGAATGTCAATGGAAGATTTAAATAACTTCATAAAACAGAATAGACACCTGCCTGATGTGCCTACAACAGAAACAGTAATGAAAGAGGGTATAGATTTAGGAAAGATGAATGGCATCCTTCTGAAGAAAATAGAAGAGCTAACATTAGATGTCATCGACATAAAGAAAGATTTAGATGCGACTAAGAAACAACTGGAAGAGTTGAAGAAAAAATAGGGCAATAGTTTTTAGTGGTTAGATATTAGATATTAATCATTAATACCTAACCACTAATACCTAACCACTTTTTTATTCCCAAACCCTTTATTTTTGCAGCCGATGAGGTTTATTAAGTCGGCTATATTACTATTGGTTACTGTAGTATTCTGTTTTCAACAGTGGGCTATCATCATTACTTTCGATTGTAATAGAACTTTTATTGCAAAAAAACTTTGCGTGCAGAAGAAGGTAAAGCACAACTGCTGTCAGGGTAAATGTTACCTTGAAAAATCACTCCAAAAGAATACTGATAACCCTACGTCAGATAATAAATCTCAACTAAAGCTTACTACAGAAACTATAGCTGGTAAGGAAACATCATTAAGTTTTGCCAGAGTGTTTAATACCATCAACAATCATTTTATGCCCCAAAGGCAACATTTTCATCCGCAACAGTTTATCTCTGCCATATTCCATCCCCCCTCTTTTGCCTAATAGTTAGTCTTTAGTATTGATTGACGGACTTAGCTTTTCTCAGCAATTAATTTTCTTTTACATTATATAATCAAGAGATATATTTCTATTGTAAAGTAATTAATCAATGCTATTAGACTATTGTAAATTTAACTTTAGTAGGTTCTCTTTCTTTTCTAACTGATACGTAAAAGTATCAATGTATAACTTTGGTTATCCTAAATTCTTTGTGGTAAAATAACTCTTCCCCACATTAAATTTAGTTAAACCATAATTTTGAAATTTATTATGAAAAAAATAATCATAGCAGTATTAACTCTAATTATTACTGTAAATAGTTTTGCATGCCCCATCTGCGGTTGCGGTGGCGGTAATTTGTATATAGGACTGATGCCCGACTTTAAGAGTAAGTTCTTTGGGGTTAGATACCATTTCTCCGATTTCCATACCCAGCTGGCAAGTGATATTACCCAACACAGCAACAATTATTACAACGCAATAGAAGCGTGGGGAGGGTTTAATGTAGGAAAGAAGTTGCGGATAATGGGGGTGATACCTTATTACAGTAACAAACAAGTGGACGACGATGGTACTACCTACAAAAATGGTATTGGCGATATTACGGTGCTAGCGCAATTTAATGTTTGGCAAAGCACTAGTTTAATGCCAAACAATAAAGCCGTAAAGCAGCAGTTGTGGCTTGGCGGAGGAATTAAACTGCCTACAGGCACTTTTAAGGTGGATTTGGCAGATAGTAGCACAACATTAGCCGACATAAACGCTCAATTGGGTACTGGTAGTATAGATTTTATATTGAATGTTTTGTATAGTGTTGTGGTGGGCAAGTTGGGCGTAAATGTTTCTGCCAACTACAAGGTAAACCTTGCCAATAGCGACAAATATAAATATGGCAACAAGGGTACTGGCAATGTACTAGCGTTTTATCAACTGCACAAAAAGCATTTGTTCATACTACCCAATATTGGTTTGGGGTATGAACAAACAGATATAAACAAATTGCAAAGTGCAAAAGTGGCGTTCACTGGTAGCCATTTAATAACGGCAATAGCTGGTGTGGAATTGAATTATAAAACAATAGGATTGGGGATAAATGTTCAGCTTCCTAGCCAACAAGACTTTGCTGAGGGGCAAACAGAATTAAGGACGAAAGTGATGGCACACGTAACCTATTCGTTTTAAAATGAAGTGTAGCTATAAACAAACAGTTCTTGCGACTGATGTTACGAGCAAACCTATGCGGGGTTGACCACCAGTAAAGAAATAAGTGTAGCCAGACATGGTTGCACTTATTTCTTTACTTATCAAATCTATTTTCAGTTA
>JANYEX010000314.1 GCA_025359725.1 Chitinophagaceae bacterium
TTCGTACTTGGGTACCTGCGCTTTGGTAAAATAAGTACTATCCGGTTGCAGGATGGTGAAATCGGGTATATGAAGATCTTTTTTGTATGGCGGGGTATTGTCAACCGGTGATTGAGCTGAACCTGACATAACAGCCATCAAAAAGAAAAAAAATAAATATCTGTTTTTCATAAAAAAGTATTCAATCAATTTTGTTTAAGAACGGGGTGTACCGTTGGCTTCCATCATTCGCATCTGCTTTGCATCCTGTAAAAAATCTGATGCAAAAATAAAATTATTCAACAATTCATCCTTACTGAAAATAATGTCTTTGTTCGACCCTTCCCATTGCTTGTGACCCTGGTGCAGGTAAACAATATGGTCGCCTATTTCCATTACACTGTTCATGTCGTGGTAACAACAACCGTGGTGATTTTATATTCTGTAGTAATTTCTTTTATTAGTTTATCTATCAATAAAGATGTTTGTGGATCGAGGCCGGAGTTGGGCTCATCACAAAAAAGATACTTTGGATTGAGTACAATAGCTCTGGCAATACCGACTCTTTTCTTCATGCCACCGCTTAGCTCGGCAGGAAACTTCTTGTTAGACCCTACAAGATTTACTTTTTCCAATACTTCATTTACTCGCTTTTTCTTTTCTGCTTGCGTTTGCTTTGTAAACATATCCAATGGGAAAAGAATATTCTGCTCTACCGTCATACTATCAAACAATGCAGCCCCCTGAAACAACATACCTATCTGCCTTCTGAGAGATTTGCGGTCATCATCAGTCATTTCAATAATACTCTTGCCATCAAATACTATCTCGCCACTATCTGGTTGAAACAACCCCACCATACACTTTGTCAAGACAGTTTTGCCACTGCCACTTGTACCTATAATAAGGTTGCATTTGCCAGCTTCCATTACAGCAGAAATATCATCGAGTACTACTCGACCATCAAAAGACTTGTGTATGTTGCGTATTTCTATCATTGCGCTGCAAACTAAAACATTCTTACCACATAGACACATTAGTCACATAAGTCTATGCAGAATTAAAAGAGAACATAGTGAAACTGCTTTTAGACTCCAGTTCTATGTGACTGTGTGGTATTTTTTCTACCTAATACCTATTACTTAAAACTTATTACAAAACTTCCACCTGATTCCTTAATAAATCTTCAAAAACATCCCTTCTTCTTATCAAATGGTACTTTTCATCTTTTACCAATACCTCTGCAGGCTTGTAGCGACTATTGAAATTGCTGCTCATCTCAAATCCATAAGCACCCGCATTGGCAAAAACAAGATAGTCACCTTCCCTTACTTCATGCAGCTTTCTATCCCACGCAAACGTATCGGTCTCGCAAATATTACCTACAACAGCATAATGCTTTTCTTCTCCATTGGGGTTCGTAATATTAGTGATATTATGGTGAGCATCGTAAAACATTGGGCGAATTAAATGGTTGAAACCACTGTTCACACTTACAAAGTTCACTGCCTTTGTTTCTTTTAAAACATTTACTTGTGCAATTAAATAACCCGCACCACTTACCAAATACTTTCCTGGCTCGAACCAAACTTGCAAATGTTTGCCATTAGGATTAGGATGATTAGCAAATGCTTTACCTACTTTTTCTGCCAAAAGTTTAATGTCTGTTTCATGGTCACCCTTTTTGTATGGCACTTTAAAACCACCACCTAAGTCGATAAACTCAAGTTCATTAAATAAAGGAATGATATCGAATAATATTTCAACCCCTTTTATAAATACCTCTACGTCCTTTATCTCACTTCCGGTATGTATGTGCAATCCTCTGATAAAAAGGTTAGTTTCTTTTATGATTGCCAACAGTTCATCTATCTGATCGATAGGAATACCAAACTTACTCTTATCATGACCGGTAGATATTTTCAAGTTGCCACCCGCCATAATGTTTGGGCGTAAACGAACCCCCACAGGATAGCTATGTCCATATTTCTCGCCAAACTTTTTAAGGTTTGAAAGACTATCTATATTGATATGCACGCCCAAGCTTTGTGCTTCCTCAATTTCGTTGAAGCTAATCCCATTGCTAGTATATAATATCCTTTCTGGCGGAAAGCCTGCATGTAAAGCCAATTTTACTTCGTTAATAGAACTACAATCCACATTAGAACCTAACTGTAAAAAGTGTTTCAGAACGTTGATATTGGTTAATGCCTTGCAAGCATAAAATAGTTGAACATCCTGTTCTGCAAAAGCGGTAGTGAGGTTATTATACTGCTCTGCCATTTTTTCTGCATGATAAACATATACGGGTGTGCCAAACTCTTGTGCAATACTTGTAAGCTGTTGATTCGTTAACGTCATTCTTCTATTAATAATTGTAGGGAAATGTTTTTTGGATTGAATAATTTATACGAGACAAAAGGCTACTCATCTTCGGATGTATTGTCTTTTACATCAAGCTCTCCATCCTTGTTTACCACTATGTTTGAGGGTTGTTCGTCCTCACTAAATGTTTCAGTTGCAGAGGCAAAATCTTCAGGCATTACGATAGTGCCTTGTGTAAATTGCTCAGCCAATACTTCTCTTATTTTAGGTAAATCATCGGCTGAGTTAATACCAAAGTAATCCATAAAGTTCTTAGAAGTAGTATATAACAATGGGTGCCCTGGCAACTTTTCATTACGCCCAGAAATGAGTATTAATTCCTTTTCCAATAGTTTCTGTACGCTGTAGTCGCTGTTTACCCCACGGATACTTTCTATCTCTCCTTTAGTTATGGGTTGTTTGTAAGCAATGATAGCGAGGGTTTCCAAAGCAGCATTCGATAATCTTTTCAGGAATTTGTCACCATTTAGCTGTGCGACTGTTTTGTAGAAGCTAGGTTTGGTAAGAAACTGTAATCCACCGCCACTCTCTTTTACTTCAAAAGGATAAAACTCTGAACTATATTTCTCTTTAATGCCAGTAATACAAGTTTCCACCTGATCAAGAGAAACCCTTTGCTCCATAAAACCAAAGGCATTATTTATCAATTCTACAATCTCCAATGCCGTCAATGGCTTGTCACTTGCAAAGATGAGAACTTCAATATGTGGTATTATTTCGCTTAGTTCCATGCCCCTTTCCCCTAAAGGGGTATAATCAAAAAAGAAAATTTAGCTTAGAGACAGCCCCTTACCACTTCTCCATTTCCCCCTTTAGGAGATAGGGGTTCTATCCTTCTAATGCTGCTGCACCACTTACAATTTCAGTAAGTTCGGTAGTGATAGCCGCTTGTCTTGCCCTGTTGTAGCTTAGTTTCAGGCTCTTCAACAATTCGTTTGCGTTTTCGCTTGCCTTATCCATCGCCGTCATCCTAGCACCGTGTTCGCTAGCGTTACCATCCAACACAGCCTTATATAGTTGTGTATTCAATATCTTAGGCATTAATTCGGCAATCAACACATCTTGTGCAGGTTCAAAAATAAAGTCTGCTTTCTTCGCGCCAGCCTTGCTTGTTACCTTAGGTATTGGCAAAAACTGTTCTGCTTTAAACTCTTGGGTGGCAGCATTCTTAAATTCACTGTATATCAATTCCACCGCATCAAACTCTTTGTTTTCAAACGCTTTCATGGCAGCTATAGCTGCAGCTTGTACGTTTTCAAAGTTTAGTTGTAAGTAAATATCTTTAAAAGTAGCATCTGTTTTATAGCCAGACTTAGTCAAACTTTCCCATCCTTTCTTGCCAATATTCCAAATTGCTAAGTTTCCTTTTGCAAACTGGGTAGAATATTTTTCTTCTATGGTAGCCTTAGCCATTTTAACCACATTGGCGTTATATGCACCACACAACCCTCTGTCGCTAGTAATTACAATCAATAAAACCTTTTCTATTTCTCTTGTTTCTGCTAGCTTAATTTCGGTATTACCATCAGAATTACTCACAATATTGCTCAACATCTCTTGTAACTTTTGGGCGTAAGGTCTCATCTGTATGATAGAATCCTGTGCCTTACGAAGCTTAGCCGCACTTACCATCTTCATCGCCTTGGTAATTTGTTGCGTACTCTGAACACTCTTAATCCTGTTACGTACTTCTTTTAATTGAGCTCCCATTGTTTTCTATTTCTTGTTTTTTTGTCCTTCCTGCTGGTTTGCAGGATAGTCAACCTGTAATTTCTGGCGGCAAAAGTAACTGAAAACATTTTATTAATTTCTATTGATTTAACAGTAGTGGATAAAAGTTATTTAAGCATTTACTTACTCCGTACGCTATTTTTTTCTACCTAAGGTTTTAAACATTGATTACATTAAATGGAATCCTCTTTCACCACTCTTTTTGTGCCTTCATATAGTTCGTATTCCAATAACCTACAATCTATTGTTGCATTAAAAAACTCTATCTTTCTACTTGTTTTCAATCTTATTTTCTTTGCCAATGCAAGGTTGCCAGTAAATATATACCCCGTATATTCTCTGCACTTATTCTTGAAGAAATCACCAATGCGGGCATAAACAGCTTCTAGTTCAGCTTCAACACCTAATCTTTCGCCGTACTCAGGGTTCAACATCACCACCCCATTTTCACCTTCAGGGATAGTTGTCTTTTCAAAATCGCAAATGCCAAACTCTATCAAATGCCCCACTCCGGCAGCGTTTGCATTTGTTTTGGCAATTCCTATTGCCTGACTACTAATATCAGTAGCAATTATCTTAAAGGGTAGTGTTTTCTTTATTTCCTTGTCCAATTTTGCTCTTTCCGTAGTGTACCATTCTTGTTGGTAACCCTGTAAGTGCATGAAAGCATAGCTGTCCCTCAGCAACCCAGATGTTCTATTAGACGCAATCAAAGCAGCTTCTATTGCCAATGTTCCCGAGCCACACATGGGATTAATAAACGGTGATTCTTTGTTCCATTTTGTAGATAGTATGGTAGCTGCTGCCAAAGCCTCCAGCATCGGGGCTTTACCCGGAAGTTTTCTGTAGCCATGTTTGGTTAGTGTTTCGCCCGAGGTATCTATAAATACCTCCGCCTCATCATACTTCCAAAAAAGATTTACTACAATACCCTTTAATTCGGAACCAGTGGAAGGTCGCTGGTTGGTTTTGTTGCGCATATAATCTACAATGGCATCTTTTACCCTCAAATTAGCAAATAAGTTATTACTAATAGATGAATGCGAAACATTACTCGTTACAGAAAAGTAGCCATCGGGTGCCATAATTTTATCCCACTCAATGGGTAGCAAGGCATTATATAAATCGTCGGGACTATTACAAGTAAACTTTTTAATAGAATACATCACCTGACTACCACAGCGTAGGTTTAGGTTTAGCCGAATACAGTCTTTTATAGTACCCAACAGCGTTACAGAGGTTTGCCCAATATCTTCTATCTCATAACCCAACGAAATAACTTCTTGTTTGAGGGCAGGGGCAAGCCATTTGTGGCAAGTAATAACTATACGGCTTGTAGATGTAAACAGTTGCATATTTACAAACATAAGCAGTTGGTCGTAAATATACAGCATGTATGTGCAACTTGTTTTCGTAGTAGCAAACAGCTAAGCCCTCATTAAAATAAATTTTGAACAAGATTAATTATTATTCATGGCATCTACCATTTCGAGATATGCTTCGCAAACATCGCAGAATGGCCTACGAACACATCGACTAGCTAACATTTAAAAGTATAATACTTGGTATTTCAATCAATAAAGAAAAATAAACATTATTTCACAAAATAAAACGCCATTTTGTCTTCATACAAGCACTTCTCTATCCTACACACATGAATTAACGTTAATTCATGCATGTCTGTATCCTACACACATATATTACTGCCAATATGTACACTTCTGTGTCGTACACACATGAATGAACGTTAATATACGCATGTCTGTATATATTACTGCCAATATGTACACATCTGTATCCTACACACATGAATTAACGTTAATTCATGTGTGTAGGATAAAGAAGTGCTTGTATTAAAACTATTT
>JANYEX010000317.1 GCA_025359725.1 Chitinophagaceae bacterium
TGCTTTTTGAAACCGTTGTAAAGAATTGTTACCACGTTGGGAAAGGTATAAATTGTATTGGCAATTGCTATCAGTAAGTCTTCCGTTTATTAGATGGTGTAATACATCGAAATAAAACTCTGTTTGATTGCTATTGTGTTTACGTGTGAAAATATTAAGGTCTTTTCTTGCAATAACAATGTGTGCTTTGTAGCCATCTAAACCACGAAGCAGTTCAAAGAATTTTGCCCTGATTTCTGGATGGTCTCCACGAGCATGAACGTACCAACCTTTATCTGTGGCAATAGAAGGAATAGTGTTGTATAGGCTATCTGCTTTAATAGTTTCTATAAAATTGACTACTGCCTTTCTCAATGCTTTTCTGTTGGTAGTTTCTATCATACCAATGATTAGGTATGGCTGAAAGCCTTCTGTACCTACTAATAGCTTTTTACGGTTGCCATAGAAAGTAGGGTCTCCGCTTTCATCTATAAAAAGGTATGTTTTATTTGAATCAGTCATGTAGTTAATGCCATTTAAACATCAAGGGGAAGCCAAGAAGCAAACGAAAATAATAGTAATACTATTGGGTTAGAGAGAGCAACGGCATTTTTGAAAAGGCAACAGGAAAAAGGGTAATATAATCCACTTATTAAACTAAAAGAGACCACCTTTTTAGGGCGGTCTCTTTTAGTTTAATAAGTGGATTATCAAATATACTTACACCTGAAACTTAATTACGTTACTATAGATGCTCACACCAGCGGCACTCGTAACCACGCAAACGCATTGCAATTTGGTACCTGCTGGCAAGCCAGTAATCAATGCTTCTTTTTTACCAGTAATACAAAATAACCGAATGGTAACGTCGGTGCAAAACATCAAATCGCCACTGCGGGTGAGGGTATCCAAATCGCTTCCTATTACATAAGTAATGGTAGGATGATCCACCGTAATACTCTTGGTTTCTACATGCAACAGAACAGATCCTGCTTGTTTTTGAGGGGTGAAATCCAAAATTGGTTGTCCATTAATTCTCGCCGTTGTTGGTCTTCTTGACCAACAACAATAAAAGCAGAAACTCTATATTTGAATAATTAAACTTGCTAGTGTTTGTCGTTGGTCAAGAAGACCAACAACGGCGAAAAATGTTACAATTACCAACCTTAGTGCTACCACAGCAGGAAGTTTTCAAGTGTGCTTGAAATAGATAGTAATTAGTAGATATTAGATATTTTTTGCCCTCTTCGGATATGAAGAGGGCTTTTTTATGTGTCAACTCAGGGGAAAATACAGGTGTGCGGAGATGGTTTGGTATGTATCGCTAGATGGTTTGGTATGTATCGTTAGATAGTTTGGTATGTGTCGCTAGATGGTTTAAACTTATTCTTAATTGTTCCCCATATTTTCTCTCTCAAGTCCAACGACTAATGACTTGCAACTTATTACACCTAACTTCCTTTACATTTGCCGCTCTTTAAAATGACAAAGTGGCTTTTACCAACTTGTAGCATTCAATTTGAAAAGGAATAATTAATTAAATAGACAGATAAACAAATGTTGAAATTTATAAGTAAGTTGTTGGGGGGAAATAAAAGTGAGAAGGATGTAGCAGAGATAAAGCCCCTTGTTGCGAAAGTAAACCAATTTTACCAACAGCACCAAGGCCTAAGCAATGATGAATTGAGAGGGAAAACTGCTGAGTTCAAAGCTCGTATAAATGCGCACCTTACTGAAATTGATAACGAGATTGCAGCAAAACAATTGGAAGCAGACGAACTGCCTGCATCGGAAATACACGTAAAGGACGCCATCTACCAAGACGTAGATAAGCTGAAAAAAGACCGCAACAAGCAAATAGAAGAGGTATTGAAGGAGATACTACCAGAAGCATTTGCAGTTATTAAGGAAACAGCCAGAAGGTTTAAGGACAATGAAACGCTTGAGTCTGCCGCTACAGAATTGGATAGAGAATTGGCGGTAAAGAAAGACTACATCAGTATAAAAGGCGATACCAGCATCTTCAAAAATACATGGACAGCAGGAGGTGGTAAGGTAACCTGGAACATGGTACATTATGATGTGCAGCTAATTGGTGGTGCGGTGTTGCATAGTGGCAAAATTGCCGAAATGGCTACAGGTGAGGGTAAAACCTTGGTGAGTACACTGCCCGCATACCTCAATGCGTTGTCTGGCGAAGGGGTGCATATTGTAACCGTGAATGACTATTTGGCAAAACGTGATAGTGAATGGAATGGTACCCTGTTTGAATGGCTTGGGCTAAAGGTTGATTGTATAGACAAGCACCAACCTAACACACCAGAGCGTAGGAAGGCTTATTTGGCAGATATAACCTACGGAACGAATAACGAGTTTGGCTTCGATTACCTAAGGGATAACATGGTGCATAACCCCGACGAAATGGTGCAACGTAAGCATCATTTTGCAATGGTAGATGAAGTGGATAGTGTATTGATAGATGATGCACGTACTCCTTTAATCATCAGTGGACCTATAGGAAGGCAGGATAATTTGGAACAATTCTTTGAATTAAAGCCACGTATAGAAAAACTTGTTGATGCACAGAAGCGTGCGGTAAATAGTTTCCTTCAAGAAGCTAAAAAGAAAATAGCCGACGGTAACGATGACCCGAAAGATGGCGGGTTGGCATTGTTTAGGGCACATAGAGGTTTGCCAAAGAATAGTGCTACCATTAAATTTTTAAGTGAGCCTGGCGTTAGACTCAAACTACAAAAGGCAGAGAACTATTACTTGGCTGACCAGTCGAGGGAAATGCACATTGCAGACCAAGAGTTGTATTTTTATATAGATGAAAAGAATAATTCGGTTGAATTGACTGATAAAGGTATTTCATTGATTACCAAAGCAGGTGAAGACCCACACTTTTTTATTATTCCAGATATAAGTGTAGGACTGAATGAGGTAGAGAAAGGTGAATTGCCTGCGGACGAAAAGCTTCGCCAGAAAGAAACAATTATCAATGATTATTCTGTAAAGGCAGATAGGATACATACAGTTCAGCAGTTATTGAAAGCCTATACTTTGTTTGATAAAGATGTAGAGTATGTGGTAATGGATGGTGCTGTAAAGATAGTAGATGAACAGACAGGTCGTATATTAGATGGTCGCCGATACAGTGATGGTTTGCACCAAGCGATAGAAGCAAAAGAAAATGTAACTATTGAGGCAACTACGCAAACTTACGCTACGGTAACCTTGCAGAATTACTTTAGAATGTACCACAAACTATGTGGTATGACGGGTACTGCCGAAACGGAAGCGGGCGAGTTTTGGGATATATATAAATTAGATGTAGTTACTGTTCCTACTAACATCACAGCGATAAGGATTGATGAGCAGGATTTGGTGTATAAGACAAAGCGTGAGAAGTTTGGGGCAGTGATAGATGAAATAACCAAGTTGAGGGATGCTGGTCGTCCGGTACTGGTTGGTACCACTTCGGTGGAAGTGAGTGAGTTATTGAGTAGAATGTTGCGCCAGAAACAAATCCCTCATAATGTACTAAATGCAAAACAGCACGCCCGTGAAGCACAGGTAGTTGCAGAGGCAGGTTTGGCAGGTGCTATAACCATCGCAACGAATATGGCGGGTCGTGGTACGGATATTAAATTAGGGCCAGGCGTTAAAGAAGCAGGTGGATTGGCAATTGTAGGTACGGAACGCCACGAAAGCCGTCGTGTAGATAGGCAGTTGCGTGGTCGTGCTGGTCGTCAGGGTGACCCTGGTTCTACTATGTTCTTCGTAAGTTTGGAGGATGATTTGATGCGTATGTTTGGTAGTGAACGTATTGCCAAGGTGATGGACTTTGCTGGGTACAAAGAAGGCGAGGTAATCCAACACCCGATGATTAGCAAAAGCATTGAACGTGCGCAAAAGAAAGTAGAGGAAAATAACTTTGGGACAAGAAAGCGTTTGCTAGAGTACGATGATGTGATGAACAAACAACGTACAGTAATATACTCTAAACGTAACCATGCTTTGTTTGGCGAAAGGCTGGCTTTAGATTTGGATAATGCTTTTTATTCTGTAGCAGAAAGTTTGGTTGGTTCATTCAAGGATTTAGGAGATTATGAAGGATTTAAACTAGCTGTAATAGTCAATTTTGCAATAGATACAGACATAACAGCTATAGAATTTGATAAGACTTCCGAACAGGAATTGGCAGAGCAATTGTATCAACAGGCAATAGCTAATTACCAGAGAAAGAAAGAAGAGATAGCAAGCAATGCAATTCCTGTATTTAAGGGAATTAGAAAAGACCAGGGAACTCATATTGAGAATGTAGTTGTTCCATTTACCGATGGCAAACGTTTCTTGCAGGTATTGTCAAATTTGGATAAAACAATACAATCAGAAGGCTTTGAAATGTTGAATAGTCTTGAAAAGACCGTAACACTCAACTTTATAGATGACGAATGGAAAGAGCATCTTAGGGCTATGGACGACTTAAAACAAAGTGTACAGACGGCCACTTATGAACAAAAAGATCCATTGGTAATCTATAAAGTAGAGGCTTTTACCTTGTTTAAGAACATGGATGGTGAGGTTAATAAGAACATAGTTGAATTCTTATGCCATGCGAGTATCCCTGTTGAGAATGAAGGACAGGTAAAAGAAGGGCGTCAGGAAAAAACAGATTTGAGTAAACTAAAAACTCGCAAGCAAGAAGTTGATGCCATTGGTAGGGAAGTGCCATCTGAAGAGCAATATGTAGACCCCACACCCGTGAAGCAACAACCGATAGTGGTAGGGCCAAAAACAGGACGTAATGATCCTTGCCCTTGCGGTAGTGGAAAGAAATATAAGGCTTGCCACGGAAGAGAGGAATAAGAGTAATTGATAATTTATAGTTGATAACAGTTAAATTCATTGTTAATCCCTATCACATACAGTAGTCATTTATCAATCATCAATTGTTAGGTAATGAATATTTTAGATAAAATAATCGAATATAAAAAGGTAGAAGTAGAGCAAGCCAAGGTATCAACAAGTATTGAGGATTTGAAGAAACGCCCATTGTTTGCTAAGCCAACACTATCATTAAAACAATTTCTGTTAGATGAAACCAAGACAGGAATTATAGCAGAATATAAGCGTCAATCACCTTCAAAAGGTGTTATCAATAATACAAATACGGTAGAAGAAATAACTGCTGCCTATACTCACTATGGGGCATCTGGGATATCTGTATTAACTGACAATCATTTCTTTGGTGGATGTCTTGCAGATTTAGAAGCGGCAACCATTAATCATATTCCTTTACTTAGGAAGGATTTTATGATTGATGAATATCAATTGGTAGAAGCAAAAGCCTATGGCGCATCTGTTATATTGTTAATTGCTGCATGCCTAACACCGCAAAGGGTAAAAGAATTAGCTATTGCAGCTAAGGATTTAGGATTGGAGGTGTTACTCGAAATTCATAATAAGGAAGAGTTGGGACATATCTGTGATGCGGTAGATTTAGTGGGTGTCAACAATAGAAACTTAAAGGATTTCGTAGTAAATGTTGAGGCATCTGCACAACTTATCAAGGAAATACCAAAAAATAAGATAGCTATTGCAGAAAGTGGCATTAATAACACTGATACTATTGTATTTTTACGCAAAGATGGGTTCAAAGGATTCCTTATTGGAGAACATTTTATGAAGCAGCTTAACCCAACGATTGCGTTTGCTGATTTTGTAACAGAGTTGAAAACAAAAGCGGAATGAGAGTAAAAGTTTGTGGGATGACAGATGCCGACCAAGTGAAAGGGTTGGACGAGATGGGGGTAGAGTTTTGCGGCTTTATCTTCTATCCCAAAAGCCCACGCTTCGTTTTCAAACACATGCCTGCAATCAATATCAAAAAGATTAAAGGCAAGATAAATAAGGTAGGCGTGTTTGTAAATGCCCCTTCGGAAGAGATATTGCAGACAGTAGATAGTTGTGGATTGTATTTAGTGCAGTTGCATGGGGATGAAAGTCCGAAGGCTTGCGAGAAAATATCTGATTACATATCTGTTATCAAGGCATTCCGTTTAGCTGAGGATGATAACATTCTCTGGAAGATAAAAGATTATAAAGAGGTAGTAGATATGTTTCTGTTTGACACAGAAGGAGCTGGTTATGGTGGTACTGGTAAAAAGTTTGACTGGGATGCTTTACTCGGATTGAATATAGATAAACCATTTTTTCTGAGTGGTGGTATTCAACCAGAAGATATTCCAGCTTTGAAGGAGTTTAGTAAAGCACCTGTTGCAAGGGATTTGTTTTCGATAGATATAAACAGTCGTTTTGAGACAATGCCAGGCGTAAAGGACATGGACAAGTTGAAGACTTTTGTTTCTAGGGTGTGAAGTATATGATTTTAAGTTATTGAATGAAGCAATTTGCAAGCATATTTCTTTTGTTATTAATGTTGAAGTTAAGCGCAATCGGTCAGTCTAGGATATTGACTGGTACACTAACCTCAAAGCTAAATACTTCTACTACCATTCTGCCACACATCGTTCAAACTAAAACACCTGAAGCTCAAAAAGAAGATTCAGCCTTATATAATCCTCGCTACGTTCCGCCGCCCCCTGTTGATAGTTCAGTTTATAATGCAAATACGGTCAATAATAATCAAGGACAAAATAGAGGAACTATTGAATCTACTTATCAATATAAAACTCCAGATGCTCAACCTGTTTTGGACGGCAGTAATGGTAATAAAACTTTGACCCCGCCTTTAAAGTTTAATAGTAGTCAACAAAATGTTACTCCTACTTCAACCGTAGAATCTTCTACTTATCAATATAAAACTCCAGATGCTCAACCTGTCTTGGACGGCAGTAATGGTAATAAAACTTTGACCCCGCCTTTAAAGTTTCATAGTAGTCAACAAAATGTTACTCCTACTTCAACTGTAGAATCTTCTACTTATCAATATAAAACTCCAGATGCTCAACCTGTCTTGGATGGTAATACAACAAAGGCATATACGCCTGTATGGCATCCTAAGAAAAAGAGAACAGCGGTTTATAATAGTAAATATGGGAGTGTACAAAAAGATTATAATCAAGCAGCAACAGCTATTGTTAGTGACCCCAACGAGCTAGCAGCTGCTGAAAATTACGGTAATACAACAGCAGTTCCTAAAACGCCTGTAGCAGTTAACACTTATAAATATTCAAAGTGGAAACCAGTGAAAAAGGTTCAAAGCACAAGCACACCCACCGTTCAGCTACAAACTTACACCCCACCTGCTCAACAACCTAATTATAGTTCAGCAACGACTATTACGCCTGCTGTAAGGATGAGGAGAAATTCAAATCCTACAGTTGTAAAGAATTATACACCAGCAGTTAGTGATAACACAATTCAGCCACAACCTCAGCAAGCTGACAATGTAAACGTTGCAAATAAGTCTGATTATAAGGTTAACCTTACTACTGACGGAAAATATACGGTAACTTTTTTTAACAATGGTAGTAGTATTAATGTTACTCAATTTGGAAGGATTTCAGGTGTGACTTCACCGGTTAATGGAACTAATACAACATCACAATATGATTACAGAGGGATGCTGCAAAGTGTTGGAAGTCTCCCATTGCAATATACTTATGAGGGGAGGTTGCAGTCTGTAGGAAATACAACCTTAGGGTATAATTACAACGGGAATATTGAATCTATCGGTGGTACACCTTTGAGTTATAATTATAACGGTACAATTGACAGAATTGGTAATACTAAAGTTTTGTATGATGCAAATAATAATGTAAGTAGTACAAGTAACAACAATCCAACAATCGTGTTAAAGACAAATTAAGAAGGCTTAAGAAAAAATATATGGGAGCAGATGTATTAGAATTGGTTCAGGCAATAGGATTTCAAAATCCTAATGAACATGGGTATTACGGTAGTTTCGGTGGGGCATACATTCCCGAAATGTTGCAAAGAAATGTGGCAGAATTGAAAGAAAACTACTTGAAGATAATGGCAGAGCCTTCTTTCCAGGAAGAATTCCGTCTGTTATTGAAAGATTATGTAGGACGACCAACACCATTGTTTTATGCAGAAAGATTGAGTGCTGAACTTAATTCGAACATTTATCTAAAGCGAGAAGACTTGTGCCATACGGGTGCACACAAGATAAACAATACCATCGGGCAGATATTATTGGCAAGAAGACTTGGCAAGACAAGGATAATTGCCGAAACTGGTGCTGGGCAACATGGTGTGGCAACTGCAACTGTTTGTGCATTGAAGGGAATGGAGTGCATTGTGTATATGGGAGAAAAAGATATTGAGCGTCAGGCGCCCAATGTTGCCCGTATGAAACTGCTTGGAGCAACGGTGATTCCTGCGGTAAGTGGGAGTAAGACATTGAAAGATGCAACCAACGAAGCCATCAGGGATTGGATTAATAACCCTGTTG
>JANYEX010000325.1 GCA_025359725.1 Chitinophagaceae bacterium
CGGTCCACATCCGCACCTTCCGATGCCAGCGAGTACGCCCATTGGTAAGGTGAATGCTGGTGCGAGGTTGCACCAAGTGATTACCCTTGCCGACAGTATTTCTGGCAAACACGCACACCCAAATGGCACAAGTGCCTGCGAAGTGTGGCAAAAAATAGGTGGCGCAACACCAGTTTTGGCAAGCGAACTAACTTACATTGGCTCTACGAGCAATGCAGTATTTGCCACCGATTTTCCTGGCACCGATGCAGGTTTGATGGTGTATTACTGGATGCGTTGGGTAAACACCCGCAACGAAAAAGGTAGCTGGAGCCCAGTGTTTTCGGCTAATGTGCAAGGATAGGCACTTTTAGTGATGAGTGATGAGTGATGAGTGTGGAAGGGAAAGGATAAAAAGGGTTGAAAGCTGTAGGTTGTGAGACTGAAGGCTTTTGGCCTTTTTTATTGCCAATTAATCATACCTTTCTTTTTGTTTTATTTCTGTACAACTCTTTAAATAAAAAACATAGACCTTATATTTACACACAAGAATAGATAACCACAAGAAGTTTTGAAATGATTGACAAAGAAACAATAGTTAGTAAACTAAGAGAAATAAAGCCCGTATTGGAACAAAAATATACTGTAACCGAAATTGCACTGTTTGGTAGTTATAGCCGAGAAGAACAGAATGCAAATAGCGACATAGATATTATGGTGTCCCACGCCAATCCGTTAGGGTTCAAGTACTTCGATTTGGTATATGAGTTAAAAAACCTTTTCGATATAGAAGTACAGGTAGTGAGTAGGAAAGCTATCAAACCAGGATATTTTGAAGCAATAAACAAAGACCTGATTTATGTCTAAACGAGAAGATGAGTTGCTTGTAGCCGACATATTGGAAGCGTTTAAGAAGATTAAACTTTTTGTGGGAACTTATACCTATGATCATTTTTTGAACAATGCAATGTGCGTGGATGCTGTGGTAAGAAATTTTGAAATAATTGGCGAAGCATCAAACCATCTTTCTGTTGAGTTTAAATCGGACAATCCTGAGGTGGAATGGAGAAAATTGATAGATTTTAGGAATATTCTCATACACAACTACTTTGGGGTGAATTATGAGATTTTATGGGATATTATCATAAATCAAGTTGAAGACCATATAGATTTTATCGAAAACATATAGAATACAGGAGTCACTTGTTGAAAGTCAAGCAAGGGTTGAAAGTTGTAGGTTGAAAGACTGAAGGCTTTTGACCCTTTTTTTTAATTCTGGACAACTAAAAAGGTATCTTTGAAAGATGAAGCACATAATAGAAGCGCACCGTTACTTAGAAAACGCAAAAGAAATTTTGAGGGATAAGGCACAAAAAGAAGATAAGTATTACAAGGAGGCTAAGTATGTAAAGATGGCTGGAAACACTGCTTACAATGGGGTATTGGTTGCATTAGATGGGCTGCTTGGTGTAGAAAAAAAAGGGAGGAAGAGTGTGGAATGGTACAAAGAAGAACTAAGCAAGTTGGATAAAAAGATATTATATACGTTTTCTAGTGCTTATGAAACTTTGCATTTGTTGATGGGATATGATGGAAGCCCAAATGCCATAATTGCGAATGAAGGACTAAAGGAAGCAGAAGCCATCATTAAATGGGTAGAAACAAAGCAGGAACTGGTAAGCAATTAAGTATTAGTTTGTAAGTATTGCGCTATACGTTGGAAAAGGATTGAAAGTTGGAGGTTGAGAGACTAAAGGCTTTTGATCCTTTTTTGATGGCTTTATTCTCCTATTTTTACCAAAACAAATTACTCATGGCAGATACAAAACCGATTGACCTATCAAAAACAATCAGTAAGGTTAATTCTTCCGAAGAAAAGAGCAATAAATGGTTTAACAGATGGATAAGTCACTTTAGTTCCTCTTTTGCTATTGGATGTTCTTTGTTTATCTCAGTTTTTATAATTTTCTCTTTGCCTATAAAAAATGTATTAAACTATGTTTTTATTAATCCCATTATTTCAACTTGCCCTAAAAATGATATTTGGGTAAATCTATTGTTCTCATCATTTCTTATAAGCACAATTATTTTTTTGATAAATCGCCTTTTTGTAAAAAAACTTCTTCCTTCCATTAACTCTACTCTAGTTACAACTACTTTATTAATCGTGTATATATTTTACTTTAGACTAAAGAGTGACTTAGAATATGAGTTTTATTGTTTTTGGGAATTGGGGAAAATTTATTATTCCGACCTAATTATTCTCTTTTTCATTGCTTTTGGTGTCTCTTATAAATCTTATAGACCTACACTTTCCGTAAACAATACGTTTCTAACATTATTAAATGACCAGCCAAGCTCAAAATATGAAGATGAATATGGAAGGGATAATTATGCGAGCAAGGTTGCATTACACATAAATGCAACTACTTCTGAAACCTCTTTTGCAATCGCAGTTATTGGAGAATGGGGTTTAGGTAAAACTGATTTTCTATTGAGATTGAAAAGCAATTTGGACCTTGATAATAACAATAAGATAATAGAGTTCAATCCTTGGCGTATTAGTAAATCAGAAACTATGGTAGAGGAGTTCTTCAAAGTCTTTTCTGATTCTTTGAAACCATACAATAGTTCAGTTTCGTCAAAAATAAAAGAGTACTCTAAACGTATACTTCAATCAGGAAAGGAAGCTCATTATAAATTAATTGATACACTTATAGAAGAGTTCTTTCCCGAAAAGAATGTTGAAGAACAATACAGGTTCATTAACGAATCAATAAAATTGACTGGAAAACGATTTATTGTTCTTATAGATGATGTAGACAGACTTAATGGGAAGGAGGTAATGGAGGTTTTGCGGATAGTTAGAAACACTGCAAATTTTGCAAATACATTCTTTATTGTCGCCTTTGAAAATAAATATATTGTTGACGTATTGCGGAAAACAAACCTTTTTACTAATGAAGAAGAATACCTAAAAAAGGTTTTTCAATTAGCAATCACACTTCCAACATTTAAAAAAGAGATAATAACGCCGATAGTCAAAAGAATATTGCTTACAGGTGATTTAAGTGAGATAGAAAAGAAAAAAATTGAACAAGCTATTGAGTCTGTTTCTAAAAGCAAAGGAAACAGGATACAGTCCAATTTTTCCCCACGCATTGATAACTTGTTCGAAGACTTATTAAATGATATTAGAGATGTAAAAAGGTTTTGCAATTCTTTTAAAATTGCATTTAATATTCTAAAAAAGGAAACGAATATCCACGATTTAATGGTGTTAGAACTCATTCGAAACAGAGATATTGATGTTTACAATAGGCTTAGGAAAAGGGAATTTTTAAAGTTTGAAGCTTCTTATAAACCATTCGGATTTGATGAAAGTAAGTGGAATATTTTTATTGAAGAAAATAAACAGAAAGCAAATCTAAATGATTTAAAGGGTGCAGTAATGTCTTTGGTAAGTGACCAAGGAATTGATGACCTTGATTGTTTGAAAAGAAAATTTGCAGATCCCCACAACTTTTATCTTTATTTTTCTTATCAACTTTTTAATCTTATCTCACTTGAAGAGTTTAATAGAACTTTTGAGAAGGATGAAGAAAATATGTTTAGTCAATTTAAAATTTGGATTGAAGCGAATAAGGGAAATGAGTTATTAAAAATAGTTAACCAAATTGAGGATTTTTCCAATACTTCATTTTTTGAAAAAGTAATAATAGTATACCTAAGAGTTAGCACTACAACGAATGACGGCTGGTTTGGAATCGTAAAAACACTTTTATTTTCAAAGCGTCAAGAGAACCTAAAAAGATATTTTAAAGGAAATAAACAGTCGCATGAGGATTTTATTAAGTCAATCATTACAAACAATAGAGTTTCTCCTTACAAGAGAGCAGCATTAGCTTTTGATTTTCTTTATGAACATTTAGGAACAAATATTGAGTTGAACGAGTTAATTTTTACTAAAATTGAATGCCAAAGATGTATTTATAAATTATTTGATGAGTATCTTAATACTTTACCATTAAATCTAAAAGAAGTTCTGAATTTTTATCGATTAAATTATGATGTTATTTCTGGAGTTAATCGATTGATTAGACACACTCCTGTAGCCAGTAGAAGACTAAGAAAATATTTATTATCCAATAAAAATTTGTTTCAAGAATATACAAGAAATATCTTTAAAACGAACCCTGGTTCTTTTGGTGGAAATTTGGTTTTTGATTGGTGGTTAGAGCAAATATTTCCAAATTGGCAGGATTATAAAAAAACATTAGTAGAAACAGAATTTGATAATGATGTTATGAGCAGAATTAAGTTAATAGTCTTACAATACATAGTCCCTTTTTATATAAATGGCAAAGTGCCATTTATAATTGCAAATGAGGGTGATAAGCTTTTTATAGAGGAAATTATTAAGGGAAACGATGCGGAATAACCATAGAGTCCCGCTACAGCACGCCAAATCAGCCTGTTACACAGACTCGTTGCCCAGCTAGTCCCCGCTAGTCCACGCCAAACTCGTTATAATCTACTAGGGCTGGCGCAAGCGTGCCG
>JANYEX010000013.1 GCA_025359725.1 Chitinophagaceae bacterium
GCGATTGTAGCAGATGGGTTACAGGATACGTTGGTACTGAAACTGGTTGACGAAATAAGGGTTGACCTTCCCCGTTGTGGTACGGACAAACTACACTTTATGTTGCGTGACAGCTTCGCGTCCCATGGCATCAAGATGGGAAGGGATTTGCTCTATACGCTGCTGGGGGAACACGGTTTGTTGGTACGCTATCGTCGCCGAAAACCCTATACCACCGATTCTTGCCATCGGTACAAAAATACAATCATATCAGGATACATGATAGTTGTAATAGGTTGACCCCGATGGTAGCGCATGAACAAACGGGAACATTGCAAAAACTTTGGAAGAAGAAGATTTATCCCACGTCCAAAATGCAGGAAGTGGTTTCCGTCATACCGGCTAAACAGTCAGTAATAATGTCATAAGTGACAAGTAAAAGCAGTGTTAACAAACAAAGTGTAAAGCGGTAACAATAATATAAAAAGTAAGGTATGAAAAGCAGGAATAAGGGGCCTTGATGACAATAATAAACAGGAATAAAACAAAGGGTGAAAACAAGAAGCAGTATTAAAAAACAAAGCTGTATTCTTGCATAAGTAATAACCCAAATTACAGTAAACAAATAGTAATATTAACACCAAAAACTGTCAAGTAATTTCAGGAGGGGCAATTAAAGGCATTTCGGGACAGATAACTCATCAAACAAGCCATTTGTTTGATGAGATTTGCCTCTTGTTTGATGAAACACGGCATTTGTTTGATGAGATACGTGCCCTATTTAATGAAACAGGAGACATGTTTGATGAGATTTGAGAGGTGATGGACGATGCTTATTAGTAAGTTGTACTCTTTTAATTAGTTATAAACCTAATAGGAATAGTAGTATTTTACCTATTATAAATAAGTTATTTTTACTTTAAACGACAGCTAATGTGTGGCATTGCAGGCATCATTTCCCCTTACGCATCCTTGATTGAGCCTCGAAAGGTTCAGAAAATGATGGATACCCTACAACATCGTGGGCCAGATGGCGAGGGAATGTGGACTAACGAAGAGGGCTTGGTTTGTCTTGGTCATAGGCGATTGGCAATTCTAGATACATCCGATGCTGCCGCACAACCGCTGCATTACTTACATTACATCCTTGTTTTTAATGGGGAAATATATAATTATTTAGAGCTTAAAGAGACATTGCAAAAACATAGATATTCGTTTTCAACACAAAGTGATAGCGAGGTAATACCTGCCGCTTACGATTTTTGGGGCAAGGAATGTCTTCACCAATTTGATGGCATGTTTGCCTTTGCACTCTTCGATGCAAACAACAATGAATTGTGGGTAGCAAGGGATAGGTTTGGGGAAAAGCCATTGTACTATCATACTGTTTATCATCAACGTGGGCAGTTTGAGCAATTCGTTTTTGCGAGCGAAATGAAAGCCCTTTGGGCAATTGGCATCAATAAAGAACTGAATGGAACGATGATGCTAAACTATCTCACGCTTGGATACACACAAAATCCTATTAAACCAACACAAACTTTTTATAGCAATATTCTTTCTCTTCCGCCAGGAAATTATCTTACTATACACCCTGCCAGAGGTAAAGTGCAGATGAAGAAATGGTATAAACTGAAGGAATCGAAAACCGAGAATCAAGAATCGGAAGTAAGTGTTTACTCCCCTTCAGGGAATGGGGGTGCCTTGATTGAGCAGTTTGCAGATTTGTTTGCGACTTCTGTCAAAAGAAGATTGCGTAGCGATGTTTCTTTGGGAACATCCCTTAGTGGTGGATTAGATAGTAGCAGTATTGCCACCAGTTTGTTGGGTAATGATATTAAATCATTAGACACTTACTCTGCTGTTTTTCCTGGGTTTGCGCAAGATGAAAGTCAGTATATAAAAGAGTTTCAGACCTATTATAACCATACCGATTTCCATAGCCATTTTATTACACCAACAGCAGATGACTGGATAGATAATTGGGGAAAGTTGATGTATCACCAAGAGGAACCGCTGCAAAGTAGTAGTGTACTTACACAATTTATGGTTTATCAGCTGGCAAAAGAAAATGGCACTATCGTTTTACTGGATGGTCAAGGCGCAGATGAGGTATTGGGGGGATACAAGAAATATGCGCATTGGTTTTTGCAACAAAAGTTATTAGAAGGATACGGTGGTTTTGCAAAGGAGAAAGAGTTGCTAAAGCAAAATAACTTCTTGGATAAATGGAATTTAAAGAATTATGCCGCTGCTTTTATGCCCGAAAGAACAGCTTTGCAACTACAAGCCAAAGCTATATCCCAACAAAAGAATAATCCTTTTATTGATAAAGACTTTTACAATAAATACCACAATGACGATACGCTTCAAAAACCTGTAGTTAAGAAACTAGAGGATACATTATACTACAACACTTTCACTTTCGGCTTACAAGAACTTTTAAGATATGCCGACAGAAACTCTATGGCGCACAGCAGAGAAGTAAGACTACCTTTTTTGAACCACGAATTAGTAGAATTTATTTTCTCTCTACCCGCTTCTTTCAAGATAAAAGATGGGTTCACAAAATGGATATTAAGGAAAAGCATGGAGGACAAATTGCCGGCAAGTATTGCTTGGCAAAAAGGAAAAATTGGTTACGAACCCCCACAGGAACAATGGATGAAACAACATACCATAATAGAAATGATACACGAAAGCAGGAAGAGACTAGTAGATAACAATATATTGGAGGCAAAGATTTTAAATACTTCAACTAAGTCTAAGTCTGCTCATGCTACCGATAATTTTGATTGGAGATATATGAGTGCCGCTGCTATTCTATAATAAAACCAAGTTCTTTCATACGACTTCTGAATTTGACAAGATTTTCAACAGGAACCAATAGATTAAAGCCTTCTGCCTTTAGTGTTAATTGTTTTAATGTGCTGTCTTGTGCAACTAATTTGTGCAGCTCTTTATCCTCGGCAGGCAAAGTATAAGTCTGTACAAACTTATTTATTTTAATTGCAGATGCATTAGTAAGTAATTCTTTAAAGAATCTTTCCCAAAAAGTGGGTGTAGTTCCATTTATAGTAGCTTTGAACAATGCAATTTTGCTTTCAATTTCCTTCCTATTCTTACAATCTTTCAAGAAAGTTTGTGCCGAAACCCGATAGCGTGTATTGCCTAGTTTCTCACTGTAAGTACTTAACATCAAGTCTGTTATTGCAGTAAGGTTACCATCCGCAATAATCATCATTGAATCTGTTGACAAGGTTAATTTATTCTTTTCAGTTGGCGCATCATTTTCAAATTTTGAAGTAATACCTAATATATAAGCACCAAGAGGGGTAAGTTTAAAATACTTTAACCCATCATAATTAGAGAAATAAGTTGAACCAATTTTAGTATTGTCAACATTGTCAAACGCAATCTCCATCAATCCAAAAGAAGCAAACAGAAAGATTGTGCCTTTTAAGAATGGATCAACTATTAAAGGGATATAATTATCTGCAGATACATAAATTTTCTTTGCTTCAGCAAATGGAATCTCTTCCTCGTAGTACAACTTGGTTTGTGCTGCCTGTGCCTGAATAGGCTTTGCATTTATAAACCTATATTCTAACAATTCAGCAAGATTTTCGATTGAAACCCAATCATGTAACGGCAATTCAGGTAGCACTGTCAAAAGCTTTGCTTCAACATCATTCTGTCTGTCGGGATAAGCACTAATAAAATTCCATCCCTTAAATTGAGTTAATATAAATTGGGCACTGAATAAGGTAGGATAACGCTTTTTAAAAAGATGTTTTATTACTTCTATACTATCGAGGTCTATATCCTTTTGCGTAAGGTCAAATAACATCCCTGCTATAAGATTACACCTTACTTTACTGAGACTATCTGTGCCAAAGCCATAAAACTCATCTATTCCACATGTTTTTTGAAACTTCCCAAGAGTAGATTCTACTGGTCTTCCAGAGGCACTGAATTTAATATTACCTAACAAGTGATAAGAGATAATATGTGGCAACTCTTCAAATATTTGTTTCTGCCCATTATAGATTGCAGCTGTTTCTGGTATGGTTTCCAAAGCTACAAAGTCATGGTAAGGTGGCTTGGTGTAATACTTGGTAATAAGCCTTTTCATTTCTTTTGTAAGGCAAAGCCCCTGACTATTGCTGTGACCGTATCCGTAATCTGTTTTTCTTGTGAACATGGATAAATCAAACACTGTGGTAGGTGCCAAATTAGCATTGGGCATTTTACTAACTTCTTTTCTAATAGCTACTTCTAATTCTTGATTTGTCAATGATTCTCTCCAAAGTAATTTCTCAATTGCAATAGGAAGATACCAAGGAAGACTTTTTAAAAATGGACGATACACTTCTTCATTATCAAAAACAGAATAGCCTATCCTTATCATTTCTGTTTTAATGAATTTTTGCTTTGTCAGCAGTAAATGTGTTACTTCAACAGTCGTTGAATCTTGCCAATCAGGGTCTGTATCTTTTAAATAGAATGCCTTTACATACCTAAAAAGCCCACCTTCTATTTCATCTTTTGTATAGCTAGATTCTAAGGCGTAGCGTGCCATAATTTCATCCTGTATCATAATCTATTGTTTTTACACGCCTAACATGAATTGAATATCATCTTCACTAATTGCTTTTAATGAAGCACTATCTGTAGAAATAATATTGTTAAAAATCTCTGCCTTTTGTTCTTGTAGCAATAAAATCTTATCTTCTATCGTATTTTGAGTAATTAGCTTGTAAGTCAAAACGGTCTTGTCTTGCCCTATTCTGTGTGCTCTGTCAATAGCTTGGTTCTCTGCTGCTTTATTCCACCAAGGGTCAAAGACAAACACCACGTCTGCGGCAGTAAGATTCAATCCTGTGCCACCAGTCTTTAGTGTCAGTAAGAATACCTTACAGTTCACGTCAGTCTGAAAGCGTTCTACTAATTGTTGTCTGTTTTTAGACGAACCACTCATGCTTACATATTCAACACCTTGTTCTTCTAGTTTATCGCCAATTAGTTCCAAAGCAATTAAGAAGTTGACAAATACCAGCACTTTATGCTTGTTAGCAAGTGCATCCATTAACTGTTCCATTAGTATTTCTATCTTGGGAGACTTTATTAACCCATTACTAATAGCTTCGGGCGTAGATGCCAATTGTCGTAGTTCACTTAATGCTTGGAACACAAAAAATTGTGTGTTTTGTATGCCCTTTATTGCAACTTGTTGTTGTATTGCTTCCTGATAGTACTGCCTTCTTTGTTCGTAGAGTTTCTTTTGTTCATGACTCATTTCTACGTACAAAATCTGCTCAATCTTGTCTGGCAATTCTGTCAATACATCCTTTTTAAGCCTTCTTAATATAAAAGGATATATCTTTTTTCGAAGGTCTGCTGTTGTTTCTTGGTTGTTATCTTTCTGTATGGGCGTTAGGTAGTTTTGATTAAAGTTTTCTAAGCTACCAAACATAGATGGATTCAAGAAACGAAACAATGCATATAACTCTCCCAGATTATTTTCTATTGGTGTACCACTCAATGCAAGCTTATGTTTTGCATTTAATACCATCACAGCCCTTGATGCCTGCGAAGAAACATTCTTTATGTTTTGAGATTCATCTAGCACCACATAACAAAATGGTATCTCCTGTAGTTTTTCTATATCGTTACGCACCATAGAGTAAGTGGTAAGGATTATCTGGTGTTTCACTGCCTCTTCCAAGTTTCTTGAAGGCGAGTGATACACATAAAAGGTTAAGTCTGGAGTGAATTTCTTCAACTCTTTTTCCCAGTTAAATAACAAGCTTTTTGGCATTACAATCAACGTTGGCATTGTTTCTTCTGGATAGATAGAAGCCAATAGCGTAATAGTTTGCAATGTTTTTCCTAAGCCCATATCATCTGCCAAACAACCACCCAGACTTACACTTTGTAAGTATTTTAACCAATGATATCCTTGTTCCTGATAAGGTCTGAGAGTAGCATTTATTTCAGGAATCTTATTTTCCGATTCATGTAGTGTATTGAATCCTTCAAATATTTCTCTTGATTTTCCAAATACATCTTCCGCTAGTTTCTCATCTATCAGTCCTTCTAGTAAAGGCAAATCGAAGAAAGATATGTTTACATTGTCCTTATCTCTGCTAAAAAGACGTTGCAATTTCTGCATGTATCCTTCGTTCACTATGGCGTGTGTGCCATCGTTTAGCGATATGTATTTATTTTTACTGTATTGTTGAAGGGCATCAAATAGTGAGAATTGTTCGTTATTAAAATGCAGACTTGCTTCTCCTGCTAAGAAATCTAAACCATGTGTCAACCTTAGTTCTAATCGTGGTTTGTTGGTGCTTATTTTGTATGCCTTTAGGTTTTCGGCACCTATTATTTTATAGGTAGATAACAGTGTAGGCAACTCTTCATAAATAAATTCCGACGCTATTTCTCTTGGTATTATAAAGAGGTCATTCTCTAATATCACTTCGCCATCTGCGTCCTTTTTCCCTTTGGGTATGTGTTTTTGTAACAATGTCTGCACCTCTCTCACCGAAACATCATTGTTTTCTTGCTCTATCAATCGTACGTCTACCAACCGTTCTAGGTCGTTTACGCCAGCAAAATAACTAAGTTCATAATCGCTCAAAAGGTTAGCGTCTATACCAGGCAATATCTGCGAAACCCTCATACATAGCGCATCATCTATATCTATTTTTTCGAACACCAATACAGGAGATGTCTTTATTTCGTGCTTAGAGAAGTTGACCGTATAATCATCATATACCAGCGTAATATGTTTAGTAAATGAGAAAAAGATAGATAGGAACTTGGCTAGGTCTATCACCTTTACATTGGTATTGAAGAAGGTAAGCGCCTTAAAGTTACTACCTACAGGCATGGTTTCTATCACCTTCCCAGCTACAAAAAGATGGTTCTCATTAATAAATCTAAACCCTTGATATATTTCGTTGTTTGCCCACAGCGATAAGCTTGCATTGATGTTTATCCCATCGTCTAGTGTAGCAAGCATCAGTTGCAGCGTCCCTTTACTTTCTAATGCTTCTATCAATATACCATCTTCGGTAATCCATTGTTTGCATTGTAATAAAAGTTCTATTAAGGAATCATTTTCGTGTAGATAAACTTGATTGGTAGGATGCTCCCAATCTACCACAAAATCTGAGCGATGGTGTATGGTTTGTACTTGCTTTAAGATAGTTCGTGTTACGCCGCTGTAATGTTGGTAATCTACCTCAACAACTTTTCCTTTCTCATTCCTTACTTCTATGAATGCGCCAGAATCATCAAATAATAAACAAAAGACTACTGAGATAAGCTTGCCAGCCGTAACGGTAGTGGTAGTTTTTTCTTTTTTAAATACATCAAATACCGTTTTATCACTCATACTACTTTTAGTTATGAGTTATTAGATATTAGATGTGAGTTATGAGATATGAGTGGAAAAGAATATTCCAATAAAGGAACACATTTCACTACTATCTACTATCTACTATCTATTATTTCACAACTCTTTTATCACACCTCCGTTACCCCGCCGCTTATGGCAAACTTCATTGCGTCTGCGGCACTTATATTGGTGAGTGGTTTTATTTTGTGCGACGGTACAAAAAACAATATCCCACTTATTGCATACGCATGTGGAACATATACCGCCACATGATCTTCTAATCCGAAATTAATGACTGTTTTTTGTGTTATAAATCCCACTCTCCATATATCTGCACCATCTATATTCACCAACACTGGCTTATCGAACTTCTTTTTATTACCTGCAAAGGCCTCCAACAAATCTTTTACCGAAGTATATATAATCTTTACTCCTGGTGTTTTCTCCAGTACCCGATCTACAAACGACAACACCTTCCCAAAAACAAAGGTGGACGATACCCAACCCATAATCAATACAAACAGTAGCACTACGACAAACCCAAGACCAGGTATTTTCTTTAAGTTACCTTCCGAATCTATCCCTACAAAACTGGGTACGATGCTGTGCAGTATGCTAGGAAGTATATTATCAACCGCATTAAAAAGAACAAGAATCATCCAGATAGTTACCCCAACTGGTGCCAATACTAATACACCTTGCAAAAAGGTTTGCACCAACCTCGATAACATATTTTGCCCTACCGCCCTGCTTTTTTCTCTGTCTATCAGCATAAAACTATTTTGTTTGTAAAGTACGGCACAAAATCAGAATTAGGCCTTGTTGAAAGAAAAAATACCACATAGTTACAACAGAAATATAGAAAAGAAAAGGTAAAACGTTTAACTTTAAGTTTATATAGACTGCTTATTATCCAAATCTTTTTTCTATGTTTTCTCATCTATCCTAACCTAAAATCTATGTGCCTATGTATCTATGGTGGCAAAGTATGCTTAGTTACTACAAATAACTTGCAATGGCACTCCAAAGAATCCAACCGTATCCGCACCATAAGTCAATACATAATAAACGTAGTAAGTAACACCAGGTGTAAGGTCGCTAAATGTTTTCTTTTTGGAGGTTGTAGAACTAGTAAAAATGTTCATCAAACATCCCGCAGGTATTTTCAATTTTCCTTTCCTATCAAGGGTTACACCTGCTGGCATTGCACCACCTTCGCAGATAACGGCAAAATAGCCAACCTTAGGACCAAAAGATTTACAATCTACAATAAACTGACCACTCATTCCCTTTTTAGCGTACATGCCAGTAGCTACTGCACCACCCAATATCAAGGCACTATAGTTTGGCTTTTCTGTAGTAGGCAATGGTGTTAAAGCCAATATGGTTACATCTCCGTTTGCAATCTTACTTACATAAGGTGCGTACAATACAAGCCCATCTATCAATGCCTTTGTTGCCGCAGTGTAAGGAGGCTTTGCTAGGTCACCACCCGATTTGAAAGTTGCTTTAGTTGAAGTAAAATTTGTTATTAATGTTTGTAATGCGGCAGGAAGCATCGGCTGAGGGTCTATAAAAAGAGGCCCCGTCATAGACACTTTCAATTCATCTCCCACTGCTGCCAGTTTCCCTACAGGAGTATTTCTAATCTTTGTAACACTTACTTTTATCATTATAGTTATTTAATGAAGTTAAATTAAATTTGTTTCTTCTTTCCTTTTGTTATTTAAGTCAAAACATGTTGTATCTAAAACCCGAAAAACAGTTTAATTGTAACGGGTATCGACATTTTTCCCATCGGTAACGACATTAATTGCACGGGTAATGACATTTTTGTCATAGGTAACGACATTAATTGCACGGGTAACGACATTTTTGTCATCGGTAACTACATTTATGACACGGGTAATAACATTTTTGCCATAGGTAACGACATTATTGCCATCGGTAACGACTTTATTGACATCGGTAACAGTTACTCGTGCTTTTGCTACATTAAAACTGCTAGACCGGAGGGTGGAAAGAAGATTGTGCAGGGTAAACCGTGCCTTTGGAGAGAGAGATTAGGTGGGAAGTAACTTCGGCTTGCTTAATAAGCTTTAAGTTGTGATACAATGCCTGAAAACATTCTTGATAAGATGAAAAACTAAATAGCATTGTGAGTATTTTTAAATTCGAGTGTAACCTACAACAATAAAATTCAATAAAACAAATTTATTTTGATAAAATATCGGTTCAGACGTAAAAGAGTTATACACATTGATATAACGGAGGGATATGGAGGAGAAAAGGGGATGTTTTTACGGTATTATTGAAGAATTTTAGAGAGATATTGATTTGTAAAAAAGTATGTTTCTAATTTGAGGAGTAATCATTAAAAGACTCTATATTCGCTTTGCAAGCATATCTGTAATGAATTCGGTTTATCCAGTTATCTCTTTTATCTAAAATTAAACAAAAAACAAAATATATGAAACCGCTCAAGCTGATCCTCCCGCTAATATTATTAATTACAGCACTCATCGCTCGTAAAAAAAATGATTCCTTAGCTTTAGTTTGCTGATTATTAAAGCCTCAAAAAGTAGTAATAATATATAAACAGGTATATAAAGAAAATTGTAAGGATGTTACAGTAAAACATCCCTCAATTTTCTTTTTTTTACCGCATGTTCACCCCCACAGATACATTAACTACGCCGTAATAACTATTGCATCTATACTATCGTGCCTGCTTTTTTAATAAGTAAATTCCTTTTACCTAAAAACATTCGTTCCTTTTATTTTTATAGATTGCATCATAAGCTTAATAACTGTCTGCATGGCAAGTAAAGGAATACATACTATCTATGCAATGAATTTTGCTTGCTTGGCGGAAGTGTGTTTTTTACATGGATACTGCGATGTTTTATAGCAAATGCGCGTATAAAAAAATATGCTACTCTATCTTTTATAGTATTGCCGGTGTTAACGATACTAAATATTTTTTTCCTGTAAGGGTTCAACGATTTCCACTCTATCACTTATTCTATTGATTGGTTAGTACTAATTTCTCTGTGTATCTATTATTTTTATGAGCTATTCAAAACAAGTTATTCCGAACAACTGCTAACCAATCCTAGCTTTTGGATATGTAGCAGTGTGTTACCCTATTTTTGCATAAGCTTTCCTATGTTTGTAATGCTGAACCTTATGAAAAAATTTCCGTATCAACTTGGTCAGGTGATACAGGTAATTTATGACTCCATAAATATTTTACTGTTCATCATGCTGTCGATTGCTTTTATCTGTAAAAAAAGATATAGGAAAATATAACTGTTGATTGATAAAAAAATAATTGCAAATAGGGTTTTACAGGCTTTTCGTTGATGAATAAATTGATTTTACAAACAATAATACAAGGATAATACTTGTACTAAACCATTTTTCATTAATTTCACGGCGCAAAAAGATTTAATCTAAAGATATATGGCAGAAGTTATAAGAATGCCCCGATTGAGCGATACAATGACAGAAGGGGTAATTGCATCATGGCACAAACAAGTAGGTGATACCGTAAAGAAAGGCGATGTGCTAGCGGAAATAGAGACGGATAAGGCAACAATGGAATTGGAAAGTTATCAAAATGGAGTGTTGCTTCATATTGGTATCAAAACTGGAGGAAAGCTTCAAGTAGATGATTTATTGGCAATACTAGGAACTGCTGGAGAAGATATTAGTGGTTTATTAGCTGCTCCAAGTGCTGCACCAGTAGCTGCTGAGGCACCAAAAGAAGAAGCCAAACCAACTGCACCTGCTGCAAGAGAACCAGCACCTGCTGCTAGCTCGGTAGATTTATCTACATTAGAAGAAGTTGTTTTGATGCCTCGTTTAAGTGATACGATGACAGAAGGAGTGATCGCTTCTTGGCAGAAAAATGTGGGTGATGCGGTTAAAAAGGGAGATGTAATTGCTGAGATAGAGACAGATAAAGCAACCATGGAGTTGGAAAGCTACAAAAATGGTAAGCTTTTATACCAAGGTGCTAAAGTAGGGGATAAGATACAAGTGAATGATTTGCTTTGTATAATAGGAGAAGATGGGTTGGATGTAGATGGCATTGTAAAAGCTGTTAAAGCTGGAGGTTCTGCACCAGTAGCTACAGAAGCCCCAAAAGAAGAAGCTAAGCCAACTGCGCCTGCCGCTACAGCACCAGTTGTTGCGCCAGCTGCCCCTGCAGTAGTGAACGAAGGAAGAATATTAGCTTCGCCATTAGCTAAAAAAGTAGCAGAAGAGAAAGGAATAGATTTAAAATATGTACAAGGAAGTGGCGATAACGGAAGGATAGTAAAAACTGATGTAGATAATTTTGTTCCCGTAGCTGCTACACCTGTTACCGCAGCAATGGAGACTGTCACGGTCGCACCAGCAGCAAAATCTACCTCTGTTAGTACGACTAGTTCGTATGGTGTAGAGAGTTATGATGAAGTGCCTGTATCGCAAATGCGTAAGGTAATTGCACGTAGATTGAGCGAGAGTTTATTTACAGCACCACATTTCTTCCTTACTATGAGCATTGATATGGATGCTGCAATAGTTGCCCGTACAAAAATTAATGAAGGAGCTAAGTCGAAGATAAGTTTTAATGACTTAGTATTAAAAGCAACGTCTATTGCTTTAACACAACATCCAAAGATTAATAGTAGCTGGTTGGGAGATAAAATTCGTACAAACCACCATGTAAACATAGGTGTGGCTGTAGCAGTAGAAGAAGGATTGTTAGTACCTGTAGTTCGCTTTGCAGATAAGAAAACACTTAGTCAGATTAATGCAGAAGTGAAAGACTTTGCACAAAGAGCAAAAGATAAGAAACTGCAACCATCAGATTGGGAAGGAAGTACATTTACTATTTCTAATCTTGGAATGTTTGGTATAGATCAGTTTACTGCAATTATTAACCCACCAGATGCTTGTATTTTGGCGATAGGAGGGATTTCTCAAGAGCCCGTAGTTAAGAACGGACAGGTTGTTCCAGGTAATATTATGAAAGTAACATTAAGCTGCGATCATAGGGTTGTAGATGGTGCTACAGGCGCTGCCTTCTTACAAACACTAAAGAGTTTGTTGGAAGAGCCAGTAAGAATGTTGGTTTAACTGATTAATTTATTTAGGCAAAATAGTAAGGCTGTCCATTGTGACAGCCTTTTTTATGCGTTATCATAAATTTTGTTTAATAATTTTATCAATTTGTCTAGTCTAAAAGAACTTTTTTAAAAAGCTGTTGTTCATTATTCTATGAACGTATTTTCAATAAAAGATTTAGAACAGCTGTCTGGTATAAAGGCACATACAATTCGTATTTGGGAGCAACGATATAATTTCTTGAAACCCAATCGTACAGGTACAAATATTCGTTATTACAGTAATGATGAATTAAAAATAGTACTTAATATATCTCTCTTAAATAGATATGGGTATAAAATTTCTCATATTGACAAGATGGATGCTGCTGAAATGAGAGAGAAGATAGTTACTCTGTCTCATTCGGACGCCCAAAAGGAAAGGATAGTAAACGATCTTATTCATTTCATGATTGATATGGAAGTAGAGGAGTTTGAAAAAATATTAGATAAGTTTATTGCTGCAAAAGGCATAGAGAAAACAATAACTGACATAGTTTTCTCTTTCTTAGAGAAGGTTGGGTTACTATGGCAAACAAATCATGTAAATCCAGCACAGGAGCATCTGGTGACAAATATTATACGCCAGAAGTTAATATTAGGGATAGAAAAGACTGCAGGTGTACCTACATATAGCAAAACAGTTCTTATGTTCTTACCAGAAGGTGAGTATCATGAAATATGTTTACTTTTCATGAATTATTTACTTAAAGTGCGTGAATTTAAAGTGCTATATCTCGGTGCGAATATTCCTGTGAAAGATATACTATATGTAACTAATCTTAAAAAGCCAGCTTATTTATACTCTCATTTTACTGCAATACCCCATAATTTTAAAATTGAAAAGTTTTTCACACAGATAGGGGCTAAGCTTCCAAATAGTAAACTTGTTATCTCAGGACAGTTAGTTCAAAATTATAAAGGAACTATTCCTGAAACGATTACGATTAAAAAGTCTTTGACTGATGTTTTAGAATACTTTAAGACAGTGTAATTTGTTGGCTAACTAGGTTAATAATATATATATTTTGGGTTGGTTCGAGTTCATAAATAAGGAGCCAAATCAGCCTTGTTTTTATTTTTTAAAAGTTATTTCATATAGTTGAGGCTTACTAAGATGTAAAAAACAAGAATGGGAAAGTATCTAAAAAGACATTTCCCCATTCTTGTTAATTCAGTATAGCTCAAAAACTACTTATCTTCCAAGAAATCCTTAATCTTATCCTTGTGGATGATTGCTTCCTTAAAAGTATATGCACCGGTCTTAGGGCTGCGTACAGCCTTAATAACCTTAGTATAGTTCTTTGCCTCAGCGGCTGCTTTCTGATCCTTTGTCTTAATCGCCGTTTTTGCTGCTTTTGCCATGATTTATTTAATTTCTTTGTGAACAGTTACTTTTTTCAAAATTGGGTTAAATTTCTTCAACTCCATACGTTCTGGGTTGTTTTTCTTGTTCTTTTTAGTGATATAGCGACTTGTACCCGGTTTGCCACTTGTTTTGTGCTCGGTACACTCTAAAATTACCTGAACTCTATTGCCTTTCTTTGCCATTGCTATTAATAGTTTGCAGTGTTATAATTAAATTTTGTCTCCTTTAGCCCTCAAAAACTTTACAGTTGCGCCCAAACCATTCTTGTTGATGGTACGGATAGCTTCAGAAGATACCTTAAGGGTAATCCAACGATCCTCTTCAGCATAGAAGAAACGCTTTGTTTGCAAATTAGGCAAGAACCTTCTTTTGGTCTTAATGTTTGAGTGAGAAACACTATTTCCTGTGATTGGCCTCTTACCTGTTACCTGACATACTCTAGACATGATGTAAAAATTTTCGGACGGCAAATGTATGGGTTGGTTTTTGAATAGCAATGGATTATTCTCAAATAATTCTAAAATTATTCTCTTTTCCTAAATGTTTGTACGTAGAACTTAATAAAATTCGCATTATGAACCATAAATAAGGAATATTGTACTTTTATTACTAGAATTATTTACTCACTAAACAAACAAGATGATGAAATCTATTTTAAAGTATCTACTGGTATTTGCAACAACCGCAACTTTTGGACAAACCCATGAACTAACCAAACTTTGGGAAACAGATACCTTGCTGAAAACGCCGGAGAGTGCCTTGCCTTATTTTAAAGGAGGCTATCTATTTGTTTCGAACATAGACGGGAAGCCCGCAGAGAAGGATGGAAAGGGTTCTATAGGCAAAGTGGCTTTTGATGGGAAGATAATCGCTACAGACTGGGTTGCAGGGCTGAATGCACCAAAAGGAATGGGCATCTATAAAAACAAGCTGTATGTTGCCGATCTTTCTGAAGTGGTGGTCATTGACACCAAGCAGGCAAAGATTATTAAGCGTATACCTGTGGAAGGTGCCACGTTTTTGAATGATATTGCTGTTGATAAAAAAGGCGTTGTATATGCGAGTGATACCAGGAAGTTTACTGTCCATAAAATAGAAAATGGGGTTGCTTCCCTTTACCTTGACAAACTAAGGGCTCCAAACGGTTTGTATTGCGATAAGGACACGCTATATGTTTTGGATAAGGGGTTTCTTTTAAAGGTTGATTCCAAGAAGCAAATTACTACGGTGGCAGAAGGAATGGATCCTAGTACCGATGGCTTGGAAAAGGTCGTAGATGGCGAGTTTTTGTTTACTTCCTGGGCAGGTATCTGTTATTACGTAAAGGCAGATGGAAGTAAACAGGTATTGTTTGACAATAGGGAGAAAAAAATTAATAGTGCAGATATAGGCTTCGATCCAAAGAAAAGGATTGTTTATGTGCCTACATTTTATGGAGATAAGATAGTGGCGTATCAACTAAAATAAATCAGTCGAAAGTTGAAAGTTGAGAGTCAAAAGTTGGAGGTCGTGGAGGGAGAGGTTTAAATACCTTCTGTTCACGGCTTTTTACTTTGGAGAAAATATGGATTGGTAGTTAAATAACCTCAAATAACTAAGAAAAGCATTGAAATAGATGGAGTTTATTTGATATTGCGTATGTTTTATTTATGGTTGGCAGGGTTTTATTCGTCAAAATGTATGTTACCCTGTCAGTTCGGTGTGCTTCCCGCAATGTGATGTATGCCACCCGGTCAGTTCGCCGAGATTTATTCGTGATTAATGGTTGTTTATTTGATATGCTTTGGGTGACTTTTGGTCGTAAAAGGACTAATGTTTCTTGTAATGCAGTACCCGTATCATCTGAAACGCCACAGATAGGGCTATCAATCCAAATCCTACATAGAAGCTTGCATTCAGGTTTTTGTTTTCCTTAAATACGATGAATGCCAGAATTATTCCATAAACAGGTTCTAGGTTGAGGGTTAGATTTTGCGTAAATACTGACATGTGCCTTAATGCCTGCAATGACAAATCCATCGCCAATACTGTACAAACCCAGCTGAGGATTATTAGCCAACCCCAATCTAATGAGGTAGGGAAAAGCGACATGCTTGGGAATAACTTTAGATACAAGGGCATGAATAACGAAAGAATCAACCATCCGCCTGTTAGTTCATACAGCATGATTGATTTGGATGGAACATTGTTAAGCAACCGTTTATTCAGCACACTGAATGCTACACTCAGAAAGGTTGCAATCATCCCCACAATTATTCCCTTTTGGAATTTACTATCAAAGTGAAAGATTAGATAGATACCAACAATTCCCATTAGGCTTAGGGCTACCTCCCTGATGCTAAACTTACTCCCCACTATAAAAGGTTCCATTAATGCTGTAATAAGACCGCTTGAGGAAAGGCAGATAAGGGTAATGGATATGTTGGAAACCTTGATTGCCCCATAGAAGAATACCCAATGCAGGGCTACTATGCCACCAATGCCAAAGAGTTGCAAAACTGTTTTTCTGG
Organism: Chitinophagaceae bacterium; assembly: GCA_025359725.1. Lineage (GTDB taxonomy): Bacteria > Bacteroidota > Bacteroidia > Chitinophagales > Chitinophagaceae > Parasediminibacterium. Next base: position 16,423 of record JANYEX010000013.1, read on the forward strand.
GTAGTTTTTGCAAAGCACCTTGCCTCCACATAAGCAAAAACAGGGTAATGATGGTGATTAGCATCCTATACCATACCAGTAGTCCTTCGTTTAGGCTTATCAATCTGCCCAAAACGCCTGTGAAGCCCCATAAAAAAACAGCAAGGTGAAGTTTAATCAATGAGGACTTCATTCAAATTTATTTTTCTTGAAGTAATGAGAGAAAGATTAAGTATTCTTTCTATGGTTGTGTGACAACGGTGTCGCCAAGGGGCTGTGCAGTTAGTTTTTTTCGGTATTTCTTGGTAAGGCTAAGGAATTGAATCTTCATAACACCCAAAACACCTTCCTTGATAATGCCTTTACTCATTTTGCTGGTACCCACCTCCCTATCTATAAAAGTGATAGGTACTTCCTTTATCTTGAATCCGAGTTTCCAACAGGCAAACTTCATTTCTATCTGAAAGGCATAACCTACAAAATGTATCGCATCAAGATTGATTGCCTCTAAGGCTCTTCTTGAGTAGCACATAAACCCGGCAGTAGGATCATTGATGGGCATCCAGGTTATCATCTTTGTAAACAATGCACCTCCTTTTGAGTAGAAGTGCCTATCGAATGGCCAGTTTTCTATTTTACCACCTTTTACATAGCGGCTGCCAATTGCTACATCTGCCCCGCCATTTTCACAGGCATTATATAAGTTTTCCAGGTCTTTAGGATTGTGGGAGAAGTCGGCATCCATTTCAAAAATGTAATCATATCCATTTTCCAACCCCCACTTAAACCCATGTATGTAAGCGGTGCCAAGCCCTAGTTTTCCTTGTCGTTCATTAATGAATAATTGGTTGGGGTATTGTATGGCTAGGTCTTTTACTATTTGAGCTGTACCATCTGGTGATCCATCATCGATTATCAATACATGATAACCTGCATTCAAATTGAAAACAGCAGAGATAATTCGAGAAATGTTTTCTTTCTCGTTGTAAGTGGGAATAATTACTAATTTACTCAATGCTTTAGTATAAATAATCTATAATGACAACAATTTACTTATTGACAATTTTTGCAATAAATAAGTTGCAAAGAATATAATTATTCGGCTATTTCTTCAATAAAGTTCTGTTAAGTATTTCTGTTAGCTTTTGTTTTGTATTTATGGCAAAGTCGCCCTTCATCATCCAATCGTAGTATTGTGGTTCTTCTTTCATTACCTGAGCAATAGATTTTCCTTTGTGTTTTCCGAAATTGAATATCTCCACGCCCTTGTCATCTTTTACAAACCGGCGGGCAAAATCTACAATATCATCCTCGCCTGTAAATTTCACGATGGTCTCTACTGTATCTCCAAGATTGGGGTATCTTTCTATCTGTGCTTCCAGTATTTCCCAAGTGGCGGTGGCATCTGCTTCTGCACCATGTGCGCCTTCCAAGGTTTTGTTACAATAAAATTTATACGCTGCGCTCAATGTCCGTTGCTCCATTTGGTGAAATACCTTTTGCACATCCACCATTTTTCTGCCATCTATATTAAAGGTGGTGCCGGCCCTAGAAAATTCTTCAATCAGTACTGGTAAATCAAAGCGGTTACTGTTATAACCGCCAAGATCGCAGTTGTCCATAAATTGCTTTAACTCATTTGCCACCTGTTTAAAGGTTGGGGCATCTTTCACCATTTCGTCTGTTATGCCATGAATATCTGAGGATGCTTTTGGAATAGGAATTGTAGGATTCAGCAACTTTCGTTTTAACTGTTTGCTACCATCAACTTGTATTTTCACAATGGCTATTTCTACAACCCTATCGTTGGTAATGTTTATTCCAGTTGTTTCCAAGTCTAAGAAAGCAATTGGTCGAGCTAATTTTAATTTCATTATTTGTTAATTAAAGGAAGAAAATAATAAGTGCAAAATTAAGCGTAGGTTGTTCTGGTTTTATCCGCTCAAACAAATTGTATATAAGTTTTGCATTTTATGCCTTAACTTTTTTTGATTTGAGGTGTGTTTTGGCGAATAGGATAACGTGCCGCTTTCTAAAATATTTATAAAAAGTTCCTTCCTGTAATTCTAATTAATATGCATATTCTTGGATTTATCCATTTCTGCATTGTTATCTAAATATTTTCTATGTATAATATTGATGCTGCAAAAATATTGTGAGTACCCTTATATTTATATAGCTATAAATGGCTATTTATATAGTTTATACATATTTTAATTGGATTGAAATGATTTTTTTAGTTTTTTCACTTAATAAAAAATAGAAAATTAGCATTAGAGTTTCAATTAAGTTTACTGGATATTATTTTTCAAAAAATTATACTATTAAAAAGGAATACATTATTTTTATTATTGAACCGATTTCTCCAACCCTAGATTTAAACAATCCTATATGAAAGAATATGGACATTTCTCATTTGGAGAACTGACAATATCTATGCACTACCAGCCGGCAATAATAGATAAAATGCAATTAAATGATATCCTACGTAAGTTTGGCTACCTAAATTCTACTGGCAATCTGCTTCTCCCAACAACTTTTGTAATAGACCATGCCTCAAAAAAATACATAGCCATATCTGGCAATGTAGAAGAGTTGGCAGGTTTTCCGGCAAATCATTTTTTGGATAGTGGTATTGACTCTTTCTTGCACATTACCGACAAAACAGATTTACCTATCTGTATGGAGAAGGTTTTGCCGTATAACTTGAATTTTCTTAACAGAATTCCAAAAAAAGAACATGGTCAATATATATTTTCTCATAACTACAGGATAAACACAAAAGATGATAAAAAAGTAATGTTATATCAGCAATACACCATAATTGTATCCCCCAAAACAGGTCTGCCAGTTTATAGTGTTGGTCTGATCTCAGATATTGGTCATTTGAAAAAGGATTCCACCATACTTCACCAAATAGTAAAACATACACACAGGGAAAATGTGTCCGAAAAAGAAATTGTATATTCAACTGAGTATTATCCCGAGTTTAATATCCTATCTAAAAGAGAAGTAGAAATATTGCATTTACTTGCGCAAGGATTGAACAGCAGGGAAATTGCTGACAAGCTATTTATATCAGAAAGTACGGTAACCATTCACCGGAAAAGTATGCTGGAGAAATCCAACAGTAAAAATGTGGCACAATTGATTGCTTTTGCGGGGAAACACAATCTGATTTAGGGTTTATTTTTTAGTTATAAGTGGGGGTTGTAGCAATCTTGCACGGTTAGTGTTTCCAATCAATATTTAGGATTTAAAAAGCTTCACCTACATCAAGATACAGTCCTTTGTTCCCATCTTTTCCCAAAGCAAAGTCCAGTCGGATATTTAAACGGTTGCTTTTGTTTATTGCAAAACGAAACCCACCACCAACAGAGTATTTAAGGGAGTGAAGCGAGTAATCTGAAACATTATCTGCCACATCTCCCAAGCCACTAAATACAACCGCACCAAATCGGCCGTAGACAGGCATCCTATACTCAGATTGCACATAATAATCTTGTTTGCCCCTGTATCTGCCTTTATAAAACCCACGGATACTATTGGTGCCACCAAATAAGGCAAGGCTTCTCAAGGGAACCTGATTGCCATCATTCAATAAATAATGGACTTGAAAGGCAAATACCTTGTTTTTAAAAACACTGCAATACTTCCGAAAATCGAGCAAGAAACTATTGAACTGAAAATCGGAGCCTATTGCCTTATTGAAATTTTGTAATTGAAGTTGCAAAAAAGTGCCTTTTGTACTGGCAAAGGCATCATTTCTGGAGTCGTAGGTAACGCTTACACCAGCCCCTACAGTTTTGTAGGGTTTTCTGCCCTTTACATTTTGTTGGTCAAAAATTCCCCCATCATCATACGTAATTTTTACAAGATCTTGTACTTGTGCTCTTATTCCCAGATAAAAATTCTTTTTAACCTGCTTCATCAGGTGTCCAAAAAAATAGTATTGCCTAAAGCGATATATCTCCATCGCACTATCGGGGGCTTTATTTCCCAGCCCCCAAAACTTTTCGGGATAATCCCTGTACGAGAGCTCGCCATCGAGGATGTAATTATTTTTTGCAAAATACAATTTACCCAATGTACCTACAAAAAGTTGTTTTTGCGTAGTGTACACTGCGGCGGCATATAGTTGAGAAGTTTTAGTAATGGTATCGTATTTTGAGAGAGAGAATGTAGATACACCTGCAAACCCATAAGCCCAACCTGTTTCTTTTGCCCTTGCAAACACTGGCAAAACCAAAATGTGCCTACCCTTGGTGGTATCTACTTGAGCATGAGCAGATAATGTTTGCAAAACAAGAAGCGTTAATAAAATTTTAAGCATTAGCTTGGCTATATGAATTGTTAACAAATATATAAGAAATGACGTTCTGGATTTTTATCTGTAACACTCTTTTAAAACCAATATTCTAAACTGGTGCAGTTTAAAGATGCACAAGTGGCATTATTTAGCAATAAAAATAGACAATTTGTCACTTATGCGCACAATAAATGAAATAATTATTAAGGTTAACTTAATAAAATTAAAAATAGATTAATAAAATATTATTTTTGAGGCATCAATCTTTTATTCCTTTGTATCATATCAAAAAGATTGGAAAGCAAGTTCAAATTTATTGCTTTGCAGCGCTTTCATATGACAATTTAATTTTTAAAAATGAGTCAGTATTCTTATAAAATTTCAAAATTTCAAAATTGGAGAGGGGCGGGTGATATATATTTTGCAGTTGAACTTCTTATTAAAACACTAATGGATATACCTATTAAACCAGAAGCCTATTATCAAGAAGGATTTAGACTTGAAGTATATTCCCAGAATTTCTCCAAAGCTTTAAAAATGTATGAAAAAGCTGCCAGATTAGGACATATAGAGGCGCAGTACTGTTGCGGACTGATGTATTTGAATGGTACTGGTTCATCAAAGAGTGATTTTAAAAAAGCTTTCCGATTTATACAAGCAGCCGCATCTCAGGATAACCCAAAAGCACAATATCTGTTGGCGAAAATGTATTATTTTGGAGAAGGGGTAGAAAGAAATAAACAGTTAGGAGATGAGTGGATGGAAAAATTCAATTTTCATGATAATAAGAGAAAGGTATTGTTTTTACAGCCTAGAAATTATCCAATAGAGTCGAAAGTAGATAGTAAAGAGTTGAAAGTCGAAAGTCGAAAGTAAAAAATTGAAAGTAAAAGAGGTCAAGAGTTATCAGGTTAAACCCTGAAATTCTTGACCTCTTTTTTGTTTCAATACTTTCGACTCTCAAACTTTTCACTTTCAACTTTCGACTCTCGACTTTCAACTTTTAGTCTTACACTGCCCCTGTAAATTGTTTAAGAAAACGAACATCATTTTGGCTATATAGCCTGAGATCGTTTACCTGATATTTAAGCTGACAGATTCTTTCAACACCCATTCCGAAGGCAAAACCTGTATATCTGTTACTATCAATGCCAAAGTTTTCCAACACTTTGGGATGCACCATGCCGCTACCCAATATCTCTACCCAGCCCGTATGTTTACAAACATTGCAACCTTTGCTATCGCAAATTAGGCAACTGATGTCCATTTCGGCACTAGGCTCGGTAAAAGGAAAATAGGAGGGACGGAAACGTACCTGCACCCCTTTCCCAAACATCTCTTGAACAAAGAAATAAAGTGTCTGCTTCAAATCGGCAAAGCTCACATTCTCATCAATATACAATCCTTCTATCTGATGAAAAAAGCAGTGCGCCCTTGCGCTGATGGTCTCATTTCTGTAAACCCTACCCGGACAGATAACCCTTATTGGGGGCTTTTGTTTTTCCATCACCCTTGCCTGTACGCTACTGGTGTGGGTACGCAATAGCCACGCAGGGTTTTGGTTAATGTAAAAAGTATCTTGCATTTCGCGTGCAGGATGGTCTTCCGGTAGGTTCATGGCTCCGAAGTTGTGCCAATCATCTTCTATTTCCGGCCCTTCTGCTATGGCAAACCCCAATGTTTTAAAAATAGAAACAATCTGGTTGCGCACTATCGTTAGTGGGTGGCGTGTACCAATGGGAACAAAACTGCCCGGCAAACTCCAATCGAAAGCTTTTTCATCAGCCTTTTCAGTAGTTGTAGCCTGTTGCAATTCTTCAAATTTGGCTTCTACAAATAGTTTAAATTCGTTCAGCACCTGTCCAAAAGCCCTTTTGTGTTCATT
>JANYEX010000084.1 GCA_025359725.1 Chitinophagaceae bacterium
TGAATAAATATCACTTTTAAAGTCTTTTCGCCTCAAAGCCGGCGGGCTTCGTACTTACAACGCCACTACGTTCTACCTTTTGAGAAAAATATCCTACGGATTTTTCTCAATTTTAGCTGCGCTAAAACCAGATAGCACTAAGGTGGCTTATGTAAGTACTGGTGAAAACGCGCGTATTAGTCATTTTAATGTCTTTTGAATTTAGATGCCTTTGCACAATATATTTTACCCTTCCACTTTTTTATATCAAATAATTGCCCACCTTTACAACATGGCAAAGAAAGTGTCTGTGCGGTATAGGATAACCTTTTTTAATTCAGTGCTTTGGCAATATATCGTTAGAAATGACTTATGATTAAACTAATTATAATAATCATCGTTTTGCTTATTGTCATTTTAAGGAAAAAGAAGCCAGTAAATAAAGTAAATACTTACCCAAAAACTAATATTAAGAAGAAATCAGGAATTGCCTCTCAAAAAGGAGTCCCTCAAAGTAATTTCATAAAAGAAAATGTGTCTGTTCCCATTAGAAGTAATTCAAATGAAATAATCACGGTTAGTTCGATTAGCGGAGTTTCAAACAATACAAATAAAAACCCTACAACTGATAATTTAGAAATTACTAACGAAGCAATTGACACTAAAAACAGATTAACAAGTGAGTTAGTAAATTCTATACATAAAAATGCACCAAATGGTGTGGAAAAAGATAATTCAATTATTGATGTCACAGGGATAGAAAGTACATGTATAAATAGAGATAGAAATATTGAAAAGTTTGGCAATGGTGTACCCTACTGGTCGCATCGATATGTTTACGATTATTCTGAAATAAAAACTGCAACTAAGGAGCAAATATTATTTTATAAATTGTTTAAAACAAACTTTTTAAACGGTCGCTACTTTGATTTAGAAGGCAACTTGAACTATGCGTTTGTACTACTATTTGAATTGCTCCATAATTATGATTTAGAACATAAGGACCTCGAGAAATTGAAAAATCAATTGAAGCCTCTTGGCGAAATGTATTCAAAAACAAAATCTTATATAGATTCTAATATCCGTCAAAGAACCCCGTTTGTTAGTAATTTAGGCAATACATCAAATGTTAATAAAGATGCTTCTACTTCCACATACCCCCAAAATAATTATCCTGATTATGATTATTGGAAACTAGGTAGTAAATATAAAACAAAGCTTAATTTAAATGATGAGCAAGTAAAATTGCTGAATAATCTTTGGTATCCAAGCAACAACTTTTGCAGTATTGAATTTTGTTGCTTAGAAATCCTAAAACTGTTTATTTTAACAATTAAAGGATTGAAAGAAAAATACACAATAGAAGGTACAGACTTAGAAGCACAGTTCTTAGCTGTTGCGGATGTGATTGCTAGAAAACATTTCCGTTATTATAAGCCCACTACCGATAATTATAAATCTTGTATTAAACTAACTATTAATGAATTCTACACCAATATTTTTAAGCATTGTGAAAATGCAGTACGTGAAAGGTATTGGCATAAGCGAAAAATAGCTACTGATGCTACTTTCTTTACAACACTTATTGCAAAACAGGAATATGAAGATAAAATTCTTCAAAAGGCTACTGAACTATTAAAAATCTTAGTTTTAGATATTACCTTACCCGATGAGCCAACAGATATTTTGCTTTATACCCAAAATACTAGTCGTTGGAAAATTAAATTTGATGACATTGCCAATGACTATAAGGGTAATCCAAAAGAATTTATTGATTCAATAGTTTCATTAGCTAATTTGAACCAAAAGAATTCATACACATATATTCAAAACATATTTTTTGAAGCGTCTAAATTCATTTCAAAATATGATAAAGAATCAGTACTTGCACTTTACATCTATTATTTGTATTTTGGCTTTACCGCAACGACTTTTGAACAAAAGCAACTCCCAAAAACTATTCAAAAAACCTTGTTTAAAACAGATGAACAATTACATGATTTTGAAACGATAATAAGCATACTACGCAAGGATAAAAATTTGGAAAAGGCACTCGAAGCCGTATCTGAGATTTATGCAATCAAAAGAAAGAAAATAACTTTAGACATAGCCGCCATAAAAGAGGTTCAAGAGCAACATTCTGGAACGGTTGAATTATTAAGTGAATTTTTGAAGGATGATGAAGATGAATCCAACATTAGGCAGGACCTAATTAAGCCAAATGAAATATCTAATAAGATTACACAGACAGAATCAGCAACACAAAACGCCGTTTACATAGATGATATAAGGTTCACGGATCTGCAAACACAAGTACTGGAATTATTCTCAAAAAACAATTTTTCTATTTCACAAACAGAGATTTCAACATTTGCAAAATCGAATGGTGTATTTAGCAATCAACTTATCGAAAACATTAACGATGTTTGTTACGATTATTTAGATGATGTATTGATTGAAGAAGAGGATGGTTATTACCTCGTTAACACAAATTATTACGAAAAACTTTTATCAAAATGATAGACAACATTAAACCGAAAGAAGCAACTTCTATTATCAACTCTTTAATTGGTGGGGTAGTTCCAAAAATTGGGGTTCAACATATAACTGTTGGGCGTTCAGAAGAGATAAATGCTGTTTTGTCTGCATTGCAAGATGTAAAGAATGGACATAGTATGGTGAAGTTTTGGATAGGTGATTTTGGTTCTGGAAAATCATTTATGCTCCATTTGCTAAATACCGTTGCATTAAAGCAAAAGTTTGTTGTAGCCAATGCAGACTTTACCCCTGATAACCGCTTATATTCCAATGATGGAAAAGGTGTTGCCCTTTATTCGGCAATAATGGATAATGTGTCAATCCAAACTAAACCAGAAGGTGGTGCCTTACCGACATTGTTAGAAAAATGGATTGAGCAGATTATAACAAAGACATCAGAGGAAAACAAGATTCCGTTAACTGATATAAGAGATAAGCAATACTTAAGTCTCATTCAAACAAACATTATGAAGACCGTAAATGAAATTACGGAAGTAGGTGGTTTTGACTTTGGGTTGGTCACAATGAAGTATTATGAGGGTTACGTGACTGACGATGAACAATTAAGACGTAACGCATTAAAATGGCTAAAAGGGGAGTATCGAACTAAGACAGAAGCAAGACAAGATTTGGGGGTTAGGGAAGTGATAAATGATTTGAACTTTTATGATATGCTCAAGAATTTCTGTAAACTATTTGTAAGCATTGGTTACAGTGGTTTTATGATAAATCTAGACGAAGCTATCAATCTTTACAAAATCTCAACTTCTATAATGAGGGAGAAGAATTACGAAAAAATTCTAACCATTTACAATGATTGCTTTCAAGGGAAAGTGGCAAACCTGTTTTTTAATTTCGCAGGAACGAAAGAGGTACTAGAGAATGAACGAAGAGGGCTTTTTAGCTATAGTGCTTTGAAATCGAGGCTTGTCACTAATAAATATGAAACTGCGGAAATCAGGGATTTTGCACAACCTGTAATTCGGCTACTTCCTCTTAATCACAACGAGATATTTGTTTTATTAAAGAAACTAAAAGCAATTTTTGATTATAACTATAAAACAGAAATATCGATAACCGACGGTGAAATACAACAGTTTATGGAAGAACTGTTTAATAAGCCAGGTGCATCTGAATTTCTTACACCAAGAGAAGTAATCAGGGACTTTCTGAATATTTTAAATATAATTCGGCAAAATCCTACAGTTGATATAAAAAGTCTTTTTAGTGAACTAAAAATATCAGATGAAAGACCAGACGAGATTTCATTAGATTTAATAGAAGAATTATAATGTCTTACAATCTTCTTTCAGAGCCTATCCGAAAATATATTCGCGATAAAGGTTGGGAACAATTACGTCCAATCCAGTCAGCAGCTATTGAAAGAATTATTTCAACGGATGACAACTATATTTTAGCATCAAGAACAGCATCTGGTAAAACAGAGGCTGCATTCCTCCCTATTCTTTCAAAGGTAAATTTTAATGAAACGGGGGTTTTGGTACTTTATATTTCTCCATTAATTGCTTTAATAAACGATCAATTCTACCGGATAGAAGAGCTTTGT
>JANYEX010000175.1 GCA_025359725.1 Chitinophagaceae bacterium
CAATAAAAAGAAGTTTATTTTCAAAATACTTTTTTTGATCTATTTATTTGATTTTCACAAACTTTTAAATCCCTAAAATAAACCTTTTTCTACGCCAATTTTTAATCCTTCGCTGTGCGTTTTTAGTCCTTCGCTGCCCGTGTTCAACCTTCTTTTACCCCTTCGCAGTCCTCTTTACCCCAATAATAGTCCTCTGCAACCCTAATTAAACCTTCTTTACCCCAAACTTTGTCTTCTTTACCCCATTATTTGTCCATTTATGTCCGTTCCTAGGTTTTTTATGGGCATCTCTCAGGAAATTTTGGGGTATGGAAGGAGGGGTATTACCATATAAGTATTGAATATTCGGGGCAAATGCTGTACAATTTACAACGTAGGATTAATTACTAGAAAAGGAAGGGGTAAAAGTGATGGTTGATACTAAATATTGGTGGTAAGAATTGTTGAAATGACTGAAAAAGGCGGTTATATTTATTGAAAAAAGGGTTGCAGAAACTGGTATAATGGATTGAGGTAAGGATGATGCAAATCCCAATGGGTCTTGTTTCTATAATCCCTATTATTATCCTCTATCAAATCTTTTTTATTGTTTTTCTTTTGGTTTGGAGGAAGTATAGCATCTAGATAAGCATAAATCTTCGACTTGTTTACAGGTTTTTGATATCCTTCAATACATTTTTCATAGCCCTCAAAACAACCAATTAATTTTCTATCTATGGCAATTTCTATAAGAGTTGTTTCCAATTCACCAACTGCCTCATTATTAGGAAAAAGAAAGAGTTGGCTTTTGATTCCAAGACTTTCAAAATCGCTCAATACCTCTTTTCTTCTTTCAGTAGGGGAAATATCGGCATCAAGAGTAGTAACCATTTCAAACCCATCATCTACTTTTAGCGCATAATCTGGCAAGGCATTGCCCCCTTTTTTATAGCCAGACAAACCATCAAGTTTATAAAAGTTAGAGGTATTTAAAGTAACGTCAAATCGTTCAGCAATAAAGTCAATAAGGAATTTTTGGTGGGCTTTGTCTTCTACAAAGAAATATACACTAGCCATTATCTTATCTCGTTTTCGTTATCTAGGGATTGTTCAAACTGAGGGAACGTGTAGGTATAAGCCTTTACGTTTTTATCCTTATGTTCCACCATGCGTATTACCCTTGCCTTGTCTTCAATACCAAGTTCTGCCAGAGCTTCCTTATAATATTGCAAACATTCCTTGCTGTGGGTAGTAGCAAACAGTTGAACATTATTTTTAATTGCAAGAGAAAAAAGAGATTTAAAGTTTTGTTTCATTCTTAAATAATGTATCCCTGTATCAATTTCATCTATCATTAATTTCTTTCCTTCACAAACGATAATTTCAAGTAAATATCTGAAAAATTTGTTTAATCCATCACCATAAAAGGAGATCGGTTTTACATCTTCCATTATATTTTCCCTGACTATTAACATAGGTATGTTTTTGATAATAGCATTGTTTACTTCAATAGATTTTAATTCTGGAATAAATTGTTTAAGTTCATAAATTAAATAATTGTAATTGGAAGATTTAAGTGATATTTTAGAGAAAAACTCTATTAAGTCATCATTATAGCTTAAACCAAATTGAGTAAAAGGATAATAGCTTTCAAAAAGATTAGGCTCTTTGTGTATACTAGTATAGACAAGCGTTTTCTCAACTAAGTTATCAAACTCAATTAAATAATTAGCCGATTGGTGGATTAAATTCTTAGCTCCAAGTTTATAAATGTCATCAGAAGTTAATGAAGACTTATTAACCGTTCTTAATTTCAAGGAACTTTTGGAAAAACCGTCGTATTGAAATTCTAGTTTGATGGGTTTTTCTTTTGTTTTTGAAAAAAAATTGAGAATATTTATTGAATCAAATTCATTCCCTTCAAAAACATCTATTTTTCTTGATATTTTCAGAGAGCTAATAAGATTACTCAAGTGCTGATAATGATTTTCTTCATCAAATAACAAAGCTTCCAATAAACATGTCTTCCCAACATTATTATCCCCAACAATCAAATTAAATTGCCCAATATCTTGTACCTCCAAAGATTCGAAACGTTTGAAGTTCTCGACCTTGAAGTAGTTGATATGTTTATTTTCAGACATAAAAGCTTAATTTTATATAACGCTACAAAGTAAACCATTAATTTAAACCAAATAATACTTTTATCTGCTCACCTAATTTTATGGTAAATTGCATCTTTAGAAAAAATACATTCTCATAATAGTACCCAAATACACCAAAAATGAAAGAAGATAAGCTTGCAGTATTGATAGATGCCGACAATGTGCCGTATGCCAACATTAAAGAAATGCTGGAAGAAATAGCAAAAAATGGTACCCCAACGATAAAAAGAATTTATGCCGACTGGAC
>JANYEX010000146.1 GCA_025359725.1 Chitinophagaceae bacterium
AAGAGGAGAGATTTTTTCATATAGACTTAAATGGGATTAAGAAGTAACGAAACCTTTGCTTTATGATTTCGTTGTAAAAAACAATCGTTAAAAAATATCAAATACTTTCAAAAACAAAACAAATCTAATTGAAAAATAATACCGTTCCAATTGTTGCAGATGATTGTCTTGATTGACTATTTTATTATGACAACTGCTTTTTTTTGACAATTAGATGTAATAAAGGAACTGTTGGATAGAATATTTGCCCTGTAATATTTTTAATAGCATAAAGCTCTTTTTAAAAAAAGGTCATCCTTTAGGAATGGTCTTTCATTTCAGTTTGTGAGAAATTACTCGGAATCTACTTTTTGGTAGAATCTATAACTGTCTTGCGGCTGTCTTTTAGTGTAGAATCAATGAGGGTTCTTAGAGAATCTACAATTCGAACACTAGTGGGGTAACGCGTTTGCGCATACGATTCACTAATCCCGAACTGGGTACCCAATAAAAGTTGGTCTTCTATCGATAGTTTATTTTTCCTACCATGTTTACTGAGCGGGTTGGCTAATCGGTGCTGTTCCATTGCAGTAATTAGTTTTGACAATATAACTCCAAACGTGCCATAACCCGCTGAAAGTCTAAAAGTATTCTTATGCTTGTATTTTGAAAAGTAACTAGCAATAATGATAATAACGGGTTTATCCCAATTTATTTGGAAAGACATCTAATGTGTTTATTTTTTTCTTTATGCTGCAAAGCGCAAAGGGAAGAAAAAGATAATATTTATGCGAATCAAGGATTGAAAATAATGTATTGGGTATGTAAGAAAGTAAAAGCAATATGCGTTTTAGTAATGTGTTCTACAGAATCCCTGCCGCTTTCATTTGCTCGGTTTGCAACCCTTGATTCGAATTAAATACTAATCACTAACAACTATATCAACCTATAAATCTTTCCGGGTAGGCATAATATTATGTTTTGAAGTTCTAGGTTTAGTATGGCTACGGCAACACTGCTACTACTGAGTTTAGCGTTTAGATAAATCTCATCAATATGCACCGTCTCTTTCGATTGTAGAATAGTAACAATTGTTTGTTCATCTTTGGTAAGGTCTATAAACATCTCTCTTTGTTTTTTGGCAGTGATCTTTTTCTGTTGCCAACCTAGTACTTCCATCATTTGCTCGGCGGTAGTAAATATTGCTGCTTTATTTTGCTGTATTAGTTTGTTACAACCCAAGCTTTTTGTATCTGTAACCCTGCCTGGTACGGCAAATAGATCTCGGTTATAATCGTAAGTAAGTTCGGCAGTAATCATACTTCCGCCCTTGGAGGCAGTTTCTATAACAATCGTTCCGTCAGCCATACCAGCAACTATCCTGTTTCGCCTTGGGAAGTTGTGCTTATCTGGGTTCGTCAATCTTGGAAATTCAGTTAATAACCCTCCATTGTGCAACATATCTTTTGCTAGGGTTGTATGTTGCGAGGGATAAATTGTATCTAATCCATGCGCCAATACACCCACAGTAGCCAATCCGTTTTGCAACGCGGCCTTATGGGCAATAGCATCTATGCCAAAGGCCATTCCGCTTACTATCAGTACATTTTGGGCTGCCAGTTCCTTCACTATTTGCTCTGTAACTTGCTTGCCATAATCGCTGTTTGCCCTTGTGCCAACAATACTGATAATGCGGGCAGTATTTAGATCTGCCGCACCACGGTAATACAAAACGGTAGGAGCATCGAAGCAATTTAATAATCTCTTTGGATAAGCAGAATCACTGAGGGTAAGAATATCGATATGGTGTATTTGGCAGAAAGCAATCTCTTTTTCTATGATCTTAAAATCGGAAAATATTTTAATAGCATTTGCTTTCAATTCTCCAAAACCCTCTACCGCTGCCAGTGCTTTTTTAGATGCATTAAATACCTCGGCGGCACTGCCAAACTGTCCTATCAATTGTTTTGCCTGTACAGCTCCTATGCCATTTACCTGTGTTAGCGCGATTGTGTAAAGGGCATTGTCGTTCATATTCGATGAAGGTAGGGCTTTAGTTATGAGAAGTAGATTTTAAGCCTGATAAGGTTTTTTATCAGCTATCTGAAAGACTATTTTATATAAATTCTTTTCAAAAAGATTCGCCAATGTCCAAGTAAAGACCCTTGTTGCCATAGCGGGCAAAGGCAACATCGAGGCGGATATTAAGCCGTTCACTTTTGTTTACTGCAAACCTTAACCCCGTACCAAAAGAATATTTTAGATAGTTGAGGTCGTAATTTCTAAAGTCTTTTGCCACATCTCCAACACCACAAAATGCCACAGCACCTAGCCTTTTATAAACTGGCACTCTGTACTCTGTCTGAAAATAATATGCTTGATTACCACGGTATCTGCCACGATAATATCCTCTTATACTATTAGACCCACCAAATAATGCAAGGCTTCTTATTGGTACGTTTTGCCCAAAACTACCCGAATAATATCCTTGAAAGGCTAGCACTTTATTCTTAAATACGGTTGTGTACTTCCTAAAGTCTAGAGTAACGGTATTAAACTGATAATCAGACGCTATTACTTTGGCAAACTGAATATATTGTGCCTGTACAAACATTCCCGAAGTACTTGCAAACACATCATTGCGAGAATCGTAGGTAATACTTCCGCCAATTCCAACCGTTTTGTAGGGTGTACGACCAACGATAATCTGATTGTCAAAAGTGCCTCCTTGCGTATAGCTTATTTTGGCGATGTCTTGTAGTTGCGCCCTCATTCCTAGATAAAAGTTTTTGCGTACTTGCTTCATAATGTGGACAAACAAGTAGTACTGCTGATATTTATAAATATCTAACACACTATCTGGCGACTTATTTCCTATCCCCCAAAACTTTTCTGGATACGACCTGAAAGAAATTTCATGATCTATCATGTACTTGTTTTGAGGCAAGTAAATCTTACCTAAAATTCCTACAAACAACTGTTTTTGAGTAGTGTAAATGGTGGCTGCATACACCTGCGATGTTTTGGTTAAAGTATCTTTTTTGCAGGTAGAGAAAGTAGATAATCCCGCAAATCCATACGCAATACCTGTTTCTTTGGCTTTAGAAAAAACTGGTAACGCCAATATGTGCTTCTGCTTCGCTGTACTTTGTTGCCCATAAGCAAAAGCACAGAACAGCAAGGCAAGTGGCAACAATTTTAAGCAGCTAGACAAAATTATCTGGTATTATGACCACAAATATATCGGAAAAACTAAGGTTTTTTTAACAATTCTAAAAATCGTGGTACTTACCAAACTAGATACTTCTTCTCAATTAATATTTTTCAATTACCAGTTACCCATTACCCCAAATCTATTTCGTAATGCCCCACTAGCGTTGCTGAAAGATTCACCACACTTAGGAAATTATTGCCTGTATTACCCGTAAACATCGATATATCTATGGTCATTATTATGCCAGCAGCTATTTCTATTACAGTATAAATAGTAGGTGCCTGATTGTTTTGTGCAGCAAGATATAATCCCAAGGGGCCTGTACCGTGGTTAGTAAAATCTATAGAATCCGTTGGCAAAAAAGTACGTTCTGCCACCGTTGCATCAAGCAATGGTTTTATAGCTCCTGTATAAACAGACTGCTGTTGGCTACGGATGGTAGCCATATCAAAAATGGCACTAGACAGCGTAGGGTTGGCGTTGTATTGCGTAATACAACTTCCCAAAATGCTATACATACCGTTCATGGCGTTGAGTAATGCAGTAGAAATGGTGCTGCTATTCGTTATTTTATTGCCTTTATTACCACTCTGTGCACTATTTGCTGTTTCGAGCAAGGCCAAAAACGCAGTTACATCTGCTTCTGTAGCAGCAAGGGCAGCGATACCAGTTAAATTTTCTTTTAATTGAGCTACTGCACCAATACGCTCAAGGCGCGTTCCTTTTTGATAGGGCTTGTGACCGTGCGCAAGTAATACAATGTAAGGAGCGGTCTTTTTGGGATATACACCTTGAATTTGAAGACTCCAAGCTTCAATTTTCGTTGAGCTTAATTGCTTGATAAGTTGGGTAATGGTAAAAGTAGAGCTAATCTGTACATTGTTTTGCGCCTTCCAAGTGTTGTAAGCAGCCACCAGCAAAAGGTGTAGTGGATGATAGGCGGTGTACAATGGGCCATAAAAAGCATCTAGCCTACGAGAATACAACTGCGAGTCTGTATAAGTAGAGATTTTTATTGCTTTTTTAAAACTCTTCTTAGTGCAATTAAGAAAAGGGTTGTCGAAATAAGACCATACTTTAAGCATTTTACGTTGTTATTAGGCAAGCATTAATTTAATAAAGAACCAAAGTTATACTTTATCAAACTAAATACTTTAATTATTTTATTTATTTTTAATTATTTGAAAAATAAATATTTATGACTAAAAAGTTTCGATTTTTTCATTTCTAATTGACCCCCTCGCAACATCAAATACTACCCAAAAAAGTGCATTTGCTCGTGTCGCTGTGGCGGAATAACCTTATTCACGTGTATTTGCTCGTGTCGCTGCTGCAACACCTACCAATCCACTTGTATTTGCTCGTGTTGGCGCAGCGACACCTACCAATCCATGTGGATTTGCTCGTGTTGACACGGCGACACCTACCAATCCATGTGGATTACCTCGTGTCGCCGCGGCGGAAAGACCATAATCAAGTGTTTTTGCCCATTCTGCTGCCGACACACGAGCAAATTCACTTTATTAGGTTTTATCTGCGGAAAAAGATGGGGGAATGCGGAGTCTATTTGATATTGTGGATGCAGCGACAGATTCAATCAGTAGCCTATTTGCTCTCATCACAGCAGCGACAAGACAAATAGTAACCACCCCGCCCTAAAGGATAGCCCTAAAAAAGGGAATTTGCCCCCTAATTGTTTGGAAAGTTGTAACGTAGAGGCATAAAGTTTTAGGTTGATGAAAAGATAAAAACATAATCTCAAGCCGAAAAACAGCGTGTTGCCCTGGGTCTGTCGAAGGGTGGTTGAAAGGACGTTATTTATAAAAAGAAATACGCATCATGTTTGCCCTTCGACAGGCTCAGGGTGACAGTCTTGATGATTTTAGAAGTGACCATAAGTATTTTTCTCCATTAATTTTGAAACATAGAATTGAAGTTTAAGGGTATTAAAAGTTTGTCAGCGTACAATTACCCTCTTGAGGGATGGCGGTACGCCGAGCTGGCAGCTAAGCAACAAATAGTTTCTATAAATTATCCTTCACAAAAGCCTCGCAGTAGTCTTTTATCACCTGCCTTACATTGCGAAATTGTTGCAGAATTTCTTCTTCCGTACCTGTTGCCTTGGCGGGGTCGGGGAAGTTGTAATGGAACTTTTTTGCATTTGACGGAAAAAAGGGGCAACGCTCACGGGCATTATCGCATACAGTTATTACATAATCAAAATCAACGCTTGCGTACTCACTAATATTGTTGGATGTATGACCCGATATATCAATGCCATCCTCTTTCATGGTGGCAATGGCACGGGGGTTTACACCATGCGTTTCTACTCCCGCACTGAATATTTTGGCTTTATCGCCAGCAAAATAACGTAGGTAGCCTTCGGCAAGCTGACTTCTGCAACTATTGCCTGTACATAGTACCAACACTTTTTTCATAATAATTAATTTACATAAATAACCAGATCATGTTGATGACGGTGAACTTAACATCGAACCCAAACGCACAGTCGAGGATGATAACCGAGGTGGTAATGATAAATTGTTTTTTGTATTTGATGATGAACGCTTTCATTTGTAACGTAACTTTTTAGTGGATGAACCAAATAGGAGAAATAACTATTAGCAGCAGCCACTGCCGGGTGATTATTAACTTGTAACCTCTGTTGTTGATTAGAACTGGTCTATTAATTAAAATAATACAATAATTCTTGACAAAAAAAATCAGCAACAACTATTGATAATGGGTTTGAATGCGCCAAAGAACTCAGCGAGATAAGCCTGTGCACCTTTCCATTCGTCCTCGTTAATGCAGTAACAAACCCTAGCACCTTCTATGTCACCCTTAATCAGTCCAGCTTCTTTTAGTTCCTTCAAATGTTGCGACACCGTACTTTGAGATAGGGGCAATTCCTCTACTATGTCGCCACAGATGCAAGCTTGTTTTTGTATTAATAACCGCAATATGGCTACCCTTGCCGGATGGGATAATGCTTTTGCATACTTCGAGACCCTATTGTCTTGAACCGAAAACTTTTCTGCCTTGGTAGCACCCATGTTATTTTATTTATCGCAAAAATACGATAGGTAATTTGAAATAGAAATGTATTTTTTTTGCTGATTAAAACCTGACCCAGCACGAGAAACAGCAAATAGTAAACAAGGGGTTTCTGATGCTTCTATCTCTACGCCAAAAAGTTCTTTTTATTATTCCTACTAATGGTGAACATCGTGCCGCCCAGCAACGCAAGGGGTTGTATATTTGCCAAATGATACACAAACATACCTTGATAGAGGCTACTATGGCTGGTGCCGCCATCATGAAAGAATATTTTGATAAGCAATATACCATCAGCAGCAAATCGAGCTTGAACGATTTGGTAACAGAAGTTGACCACAAGAGTGAGGAAGCAATTTTTAATGTGATAAAGGCACATTTTCCTGCACACAGTATACTCAGCGAAGAATCGGGGCAAGTAATTCAGGAAAGTCATTACAAATGGATTATTGACCCTATTGATGGTACGATAAACTATGCAAATGGTATTCCTATTTGTTGCGTAAGTATTGGGTTGGAGAGGGATGGGGTAATGGAAATGGGGGCTGTTTACAATCCTTTTTTGAGTGAGTTCTTCTTTGCGCAAAGGGGTTTTGGCGCTACGCTTAATGAGAAAAAGATTCATGTAAGTGACACCACTGCACTCAATAAAAGTTGTTTAGTTACAGGGTTTCCATATACTTATCTCGACGCTCCGAATGGTCCGCTGCAAGTGTTTGAAAAATTAGTACGAAAAGGTATTCCAGTTAGGCGACTTGGCAGTGCCGCCATAGACTTATGCTGGGTAGCGGCAGGCAGGTTCGATGGTTTTTACGAACATAAGTTGCAAGCATGGGATAGTGCTGCGGGCTTTTTGATAGTTTTAGAAGCAGGAGGAAAAGTAACCGACTTTTCAGGAAAAGATTATAATCATTACCAACCGGGCATTATTGCTACTAACGGAAAAATACACGATGCACTCCACAACTTGGTGAACGGAGGAGAAGTGGAATAAGGAGAACTTATGGGTAATAGGTTATGAGTGATAGGTATTAAGTTTATCTTTTGGGATTGTTTTTTAATACTCAAAACCTATTACCTATGACTTATTACATTACTTTTCAGAAAAAAATAATTAGTATTAATGAGCAACAGCAGAACAGAAATAGCAGACCTAGGAGAGTTTGGGTTGATAGAACACCTTACAAAAAACTTCGAGATACATAATGCATCAACCATCCTTAGCGTGGGAGACGACGCTGCGGTGATAGATCATTTTGGTAAGCAGACAGTAGTAACCACCGACCTGTTGCTAGAGGGCATTCACTTCGATTTGATGTACACTCCCCTAAAGCATCTGGGTTATAAAAGTGTAATAGTAAACCTTAGTGACATATACGCCATGAATGCCACGCCTACGCAGATAACTATAAGTATAGGCTTGAGCAATAGGGTTAGTTTGGAAGCATTGGATGAGTTTTATGAGGGCGTATATGCCGCATGCGAGAAGTATGGCGTTGATTTGGTGGGGGGCGATACGTCTTCTTCTTTAAAGGGTTTCGTAATCTCCGTTACTGCCATTGGTGAGGTAACGCCCGATGCCTTTGTAAAGAGAAGCACGGCACAAAAAGGAGACCTGATATGCGTAAGTGGCTATGTGGGCGGAGCTTTCCTAGGACTTACCCTGATGGAGCGCGAGAAGAAGATTTATTTAGAGAACCCTCAGATACAACCCAATCTGGAAGGCGAGGATTATATAGTGGGCAGGCTATTAAAACCCGAAGCACGGAAAGACATAATAGAGTTTTTGGCTGCGAATGACATTGTTCCTACGGCAATGATGGACGTAAGCGATGGTGTTAGTAGCGAGGTGTTGCATATTTGTAAGCAAAGTAACTTGGGCTGTATGTTGTACGAGGACAAGCTACCGATACACGAAGCATCGAGGAATGCTGCTTACAAGTTTGGCTTAGACCCCACGGTTTGTGCCCTAAATGGTGGGGAAGATTATGAGTTGATATTCACCATGAAGCAATCCGATTACGATAAGATAACCCTCAACGAAGAAATTGCGGTGATAGGCTTTATGGATGATGTAGAAAAGGGCTGTAAGTTTTATACAAAAGGGGGCAATACCTTTGATGTTACTGCACAGGGTTGGAATGCTTTTACTGGAAAGCAGTAAGCCGTAAGTGTTTGATAACATGTACCTAAGAAAATAATGGATATAGATACTTCATACCTAAAAAGAGGCACGAATACACTCGAGAAGGCTTATTCTTTATTTCAAAAAGCAGATAAGGAAGAGATAGATTATGATATGTATCTTTCGGATAGTATAAAGGAGTTCGAAATCATAATAGAACAGAGTGGAAAGCTGCTGAAAAAGGTACTAAAGCCTTATTTCCATTCATCAAAAGCGGTTGACTCGTTGGTTTTTAAAAATACTTTTCGGAATGCTGCATTGCATACTATCATTGATACTGACACTTGCGAAAGATGGCTTGTTTACAGAGACAACCACAATTCTACTGCCCACGATTATGGTCTGGGCTTTGCCGAAGATACGTTGCTGCTATTACCACAATTCTTAATTGATGCAAAAGCATTGGCTGCTGCTATTGATCAATCAAACGCTTAGGTCAATATGCTGATTAGAGAAAAAGATAAGGAGTCATTGTATGGGTATTTTAAATCTATAAAAACACCTATTGAGATATGGGCTTACGGAAGTAGGGTAAAAGGTACGGCTCACGAAGGAAGTGATCTGGATTTGGTAATAAAAACACAGAACCTACACCCTTTTCCGCTAGATGAGTACAATAAACTAGTAGAAACAATCTGGGAAAGTACGATTCCTATACTCGTTGAGATTAGAGACTGGACTAGACTACCCGAAAGTTTTCATAAGCAAATAGAGAACCAGTACGAGGTGTTTTATTCAAATATTCATAGTTCGTCTAATGCGTAAAATCAATATCGTTATCCTTTTCATCTTGTTCTTTACTTCCTGCGTTTCTCCCCATATTCACAACTATCATTTCAACCAGAAAACAGCCGCACCAAAGCTTAAGGAAGATTTTATTGTATTGAAAAAAATTTTGGAAGCCAACCACCCAAGCCTTTATTGGTTCACCCCAAAGGATAGTATTGATAATTACTTTAATGCTGCCATCAACAGTATTATCGACTCTTTAACCGAAACTGAATGCAGGAATAAGGTGGCGAGTGTTGTTAGTAAAATTCATTGCGGACATACTTCTGTGCATTTTTCAAAAGATTACACCAAACATTCAGAAGAACACCGTTATCCAATGTTTCCTTTAAGCATCAAGACTTGGGGCGACACGATGGTGGTAGTTGGTAGTTACTTGCCAAAGGATTCTATCTTTAAAAGAGGAACTATTATTACTTCCGTCAATGGAAGAAGCAATAAGCAATTGCTAGATAGCATGTTCGATATCATCAGTACCGATGGTTATTCTAATACCTATAAAAGTCAGGTTATTTCTGGCAACTTCCCTTTGTGGTATAGGATTTCGTGGGGATTGGATACCATTTATCACATAAGCTATCTTGATTCTTCGGGAAAGGAAAAGATGGCCATCATTCACAATTACTCTCCTTTTAAACCTAAAAAAGTAATAGTTCCCAAAACTACCGACTCGATTAAATCCATAGTTAAATCTCTACCTATTCCAAAAGGTTTAAGCAGTAAACAAAAGCGGCAGGCTCGCTTATTAAATCTTCGTTCCCTTTCCATTGATAGTACAAATAGCATAGCCTACATGCGACTTACGACCTTTGCTGATGGAAATCTTCGCAGCTTTTTCCGACGTTCATTCAAAGCAATAAAAGAACATAAAGCTAAGTCGCTGATTATTGATGTAAGAGAAAACACAGGCGGATATATCAGCACAAGTAATCTTTTTACGAAGTATATTATCAACAGACCATTTAAAAATGCGGATACTTTGGCGGCCATCGCAAACCACATAAGACATCCTTTTTATGTTAGAGAGTCTTTAAAATATTGGTTCTCTTCAAGGCTAATAAGTAGAAAAATGTCTGATGGGCGTTACCATGACAGGCGAGTTGAGACACATTATTTCCATCCGAAAACCAACTACCACTTCGATGGAAAGGTAGTTGTGCTACAAGGCGGTTATACTTATTCTGCTGCTACCATGTTTACCTCAACCGCAAAAGGGCAGGATAATGTTACTATTGTTGGCGAAGAAAGCGGTGGTGGCAACTATGGAAACACGGCAACTTACCTGCCTACCATCATTCTACCAAATAGTAAACTAAGAATCATTTTGCCTACTTACAGGATGGTCATGGATGCAAAAAGAAAGAAAGACGGATTGGGTGTTCAACCAGATATTCCGATTAGGGTTTCTGCACAAGACATTAAAAAAGGAATAGATGTTAAGGTGGAGAAGGCAAAAGAAATCATAAGTAGTGAGTAATACGTTGTAAGTATTTTCAAATTATGCCTTACTCCTTGTGACTTGCCCCTTTCGCCTTACCACTTACGATTTTTTTTTACAGCTTAATACCTGGGTAATGGTCTATTGTTTCAAAAACATATTTGGGGTTTTGTTTTAGTATCGTTATAAATTTAGCTAGACTATCTGTATAGTTTTGCAACCTAAACATCCTATCGTGACTTAGAATAACTACATGGTTTCGGGTGTGTACATGATTCCTTACCAAAGCACTATCTACTTGTTCCGCTATTTTATATGGTCTCTGCACGGGATAAGCCGTCTTGTGGTTGAAACTCCATTCAACATCCCAGCCCGTAACATTGTAACCACTACTGTCCAACAGATAACAAACAGGTCGTACTAAATTTGATGCTTTCATAACCGTATCAATTACCCAAGCACTATTGCCAGGTAACCTTATTATTTTGTAGGGAACAGCCAAAGTTTTTTGCGCTAGATAAAAATCTTGCGCTGCCATTTGTGGATGGTGGTAGAAGAACTTGTAATGATTATTGGCATGGGTGGTGCTATGGTTTGCCAACAATATTTGCGGATAATTATATTTTATGGTTCTTACAATCTTTCTAAGATTATCGCTGTTTGCGTGGCTGCTAACCATAAAGAACGTTGCTTTTACATTCAGTTTTTTTAATACTTCAAGGCATGCCGTCGTTCCATTCTGAGGGCCATCATCAAAAGTTAAATAGATATATTGTTTAGTGGTATCGTATTTTATAGGTTGCCATTTAAACTGGTTGATAGTAGTCTGAATCTTATTCTGCAGTACAATTGGTGTTGTTTTCTTAGGCGTTTGCCCATTGTCCATGCAACTTGAGTGTATAAATAACCAGATTAAAAAAGTTGCAATTGATATCCTTCTTCGCCGCATCGTCCCCTTTATTTGCTGCGAAGATATGCCTCCTGAGAAGCTAATGGTTTATTAATTGTCTTAATCTATTGCTTAAATTGGTTCTTCCTTCTTGAAGAAAAAGCAAGGGTTTAGAAAACCAAGTACAAAAAGAGTCTATTCAACAAACTGTGTCAAATTGGATTATCATTAAATTTGACATAATATAGAAGAATCACAATTCAACTTTGATTTATTTGAACGAGAAGCGATTTGTTTTACGATAAAATCGCCTTTGCAGGATAATCCTTTAACAAGAAATAAGATTTTGAAATAACTTGGAAAGGTTGAAAAACAAAAAAGCCCAGTTACAATGAAGTAACTAAGCTTTTTAAAAATAAAATCTTAATGGATTACAACAATGTAGCCTCTGTTGTAATAGTTGTATTGTACAATTTGCTTATTGGGCAATTTGCTTCAGCATCTTTAATACTTGCCTCGAAAGTAGCAGCATCAATTCCTGGAACAGTTGCTTTTACTATCAAATGAGACAATGTTATTGCACCATTATCCAAAGTAATCTCACACTTTGTTTCTATACTAGTGGGTGTAAATCCTGCTGCGCCCAAAACAAAAGATAGCTTCATGGTAAAACAACCAGCGTGTGCTGCTGCCACCAATTCTTCTGGGTTAGTACCTACTCCTTCTGCAAAACGAGAATTGAAAGAATACTGTGTTTGATTTAGCGTGGTGCTTTGAGTGGTTAAATGTCCACTACCTTCTTTACCTGAACCGTTCCAAACGGCTGTTGCGTTACGTATCATGTTTTTATTTTTTAGTTAATTAATTACGAGCAAAGTAAATGTTCTTTCTGCGGTTATCTTTACAAATAATCAAAAAAGGTTTGTGAATTTAGAAACATTCATCCACGAGTTAGTTAAAGGCATTCAAGATACCACTTGGCCCGAGTTTACCGCCGTTTTCTTCGGCATTATCAGCGTTCTTTATTCCCGAAAGGAAAATATTCTTGTTTACCCCACAGGTATTATCAGTACCGTTTTTTACACTTGGTTTTGCTTCGTTTGGTGGAATCTATATGCTGAAGGAAGTCTTAACTTTTATTATACCATCATGAGTATTTATGGTTGGTATGTATGGAGTAAAAATAAAAATGGCGATACATTACCTATTACCTACAACACGAAAAAGGATTGGGTTATCTGTTCTGTTTTCTTTATGGTATCGTGGGTTATTTTATACTTTGTATTGAAAAGATACACTAACAGTACCGTACCTTTTGCCGATTCTTTCGCCTCTGCCACTGCTTATACTGGGATGTGGCAGATGGCAAGAAAAAAAGTAGAGAACTGGATATGGTGGATACTTACAAACACCATATCCATTCCATTATATTTTTATAAAGGGGCGGTGTTTACCAGTCTTCAATACGTAGTTTTTCTTGTATTGGCGGTAATGGGCCTAATAGAGTGGAAAAGAAAATTAGCAGCTGCCCCTATCCCCTAAAGGGAGACATAGAATATATTTATGGGGAGTAAACAAGCAGCAAACGCACCTAAAAATACAGGAATCCCATCCTCCATATCTCCCTTTAGGGGATAGGGACGAAGGGAAGGATACTAACATATTAATTATGAACAAACAAATAAAAAAGATAGTCATCATAGGGCCAGAATCTACGGGAAAGAGTACCCTTAGCGAGCTTTTGGCAAAGCATTACAACACAGAATGGTGTGCGGAATATGCTAGGGAGTATCTATTAACCAACGGTACAAATTATTCTTTCGATGATTTATTGACCATAGCAAAGGGGCAGGTGGAACTAGAGGATAAGCATACTTTGTCAACCGTTAACCGTTTACCGTCAACCGAAGGCAGCGCAAAGTCAACGGGTTACGGTCAACGGTTAACAGATGGCGGTAGACTTTTTTTTATAGACACAGATATGTACGTGATGAAGGTTTGGTGCGAGTATGTATTTGGTAAATGTCATCCTTACATACATGAGCAAATTGCGCAGCGCAAATATGATTTATACCTCCTATGCAACATAGATTTGCCTTGGGTAAAGGATGAGTTAAGGGAGTATCCCGACGAAGCCCCACGTAAGGAATTGTATGCTATCTATAAAAATATTTTACAAAATCAAACTGTGCCTTGGGTAGATATCAGTGGAAATTACGAGGAACGCTTGCAGAAAGCAATAGAGGCAGTTAATAGGATTTCGTAAGAAGCAAATGTGGGATTAAAGGCATTTCGGGACAGGGGTTTATGAACCTAGTTTTCGCAGATGGTTGGTACGAGAATTATCGGAGGGTAGAATGAGCCCGGGTGAGGCTATCAAACGCTTTAATTTCAATCCAATATCTGGGTTCAAGCTGCTGTCAGATTGGCGTAAGAAGTATGGCTCTTCAATGGTGTTAGCTTTGGGGGAGATGAATGAAAAAGACAAGTCGGATTTGTTGTTAACCCAGTCTCGGGTAGCTGCTTTGGAGAAGCAGATTGAGGACTTGCAAATGCAGGTGATTGCACGCGACACGTTGATAGATGTGGCAGAGGAACTACTAAATATAGACATCAGAAAAAAGTCTGGTGCC
>JANYEX010000157.1 GCA_025359725.1 Chitinophagaceae bacterium
TTTATTGATTTTCGAACTAGGTATTCAAAGCAATAAACCCATAAATAAATAGTTTTAAACTTATAAAGAATTATGAAAAAAGTATTCGTGTTATTATTTGTAGCTACAAGCTTTCACGCTGCTAGTTTCAGTCAAGATGTAACCACCCTTGTAAACAAAGTAAAAGCCAAGTTGGATAAGGTAAACGACTATGTGGCGGAGGGAAGCATGAAAACAGATGTTATATTTATTAAAGCACCTGTTGGAAGGGTGAAGGTATATTATAAGAAACCTAATCACTTTAAACTGAAGCGTGATGGCGGCATTTCTATCTTGCCCAAGGGTGGGGTAACGGTAAATATGAGTACACTAGTGGCGGGTAATGACTTTGTTGCTTTAGCTAGTGGCGATGCTGTAGTTAATGGCACCAAAGTAAAAGTGGTCAAGCTATTACCTACCACCGATAACAGCGATGTAGTGCTTTCTACCCTATATATTGATGAAACTAACCTCTTGATACTTAAAGCCTCTACCACCACTAAAGAAAATGGCTCGTTCGAGATTGAGATGACTTATGGTAAATACACGGCTTATTCTTTACCAGATAAAGTAATTTTTAGTTTTAATACCAAGGATTATAAAATGCCTAAAGGCGTAGCACTCGAATTTGATGATGAGCAAAAAGTAACCGAAGCAGAGAAAATTAAGCGCAAAAAGGGACGTGTTCAGATAAACTACAGCAACTATACCATCAATAAAGGGGTGGATGATAGCTTATTTAAATAAAGGGAATGCTTATTCATATTCCATTAAAACTTGTTTCAAATCAAAAGACGAATACTTCTTTAGCGTCAGTTAAATGTTCTTTTTTCAACCTAATAATTCTATTTGCAAACCACAATTATCAAAATACATATAAAAGAGAGTTCTTTTACTCATCTAATAAAATCGGATGACATAAAAGAGACTTCTTTTACTCATCTAATAAAATCGGATGACATAAAAAAGAGTTCTTTTACTCGTCTAATAAAATCGGATGACATAAAAGAGAGTTCTTTTATCCATCTAATAAAATCGTATGACGTAAAATAGAGTTCTTTTATGTGATCCGATTTCGTTGATGACATAAATTGAGTTTTTTAAGCCATATTGATTAATCGTATGACATAAATTGAAAATCTAATTCTGAAAATAAACAATTAGCCCACTAATAAAAAGTCTATTATCGAATAAGAAAACGTCATCTTAAAACATTTATAGTCGGCATCGTAGCATTATAGTAACCCCTGTTGCCAAAGTCTATCTTCAACCATAACCACAAAAGGCTTTACCTTCGCCACATGTCTATTCCACAAAATATTCGGCATTTATCGCTGAAAGATCTCGAGAGTTATTTTATATCTATTGGCGAACCAAAGTTTCGTGTAAAACAGGTGCATGAATGGTTATGGCAAAAGCACGCACATAGTTTTGATGATATGAGTAACATCAGCAAAGCCTTACGTACTAAGCTTTCCGAGCAGTTTACACTGCAAGCATTAACTGTAGAAACTTCTCAGCACAGCGAGGATGGCACGGTAAAAAGTAGATTCAAAACCCACGACGGGCATTTTATAGAAGGGGTATTAATTCCTACGGAAGAAAGAAAAACCGCTTGTGTGTCCTCTCAGATTGGGTGTAGCCTTACCTGTAAGTTTTGCGCCACGGGTTATATGGAACGAAAAAGGAATCTCACTTTCGATGAAATTTATGACCAGGTAGTGCTTATAAACAAGCAAAGCGAGGCAGCCTACCAACAAAAATTGACCAACATTGTCTTTATGGGTATGGGTGAGCCACTCTTAAATTACAACAATGTATTATCAGCCATAGAAAGAATTAGTGCAGAAGATGGGCTGTTCATGAGTCCTAAACGTATCACTGTTTCTACTGCTGGCGTGGCAAAACAAATAAAGCACTTAGGGGATAATAAGGTACGTTTTAAGCTGGCGCTTTCCCTACATGCCGCTACAGATAAGAAACGTAACGAGATAATGCCTATTAACGAGAGTAATAATATTGCGGCATTAGTAGAGGCGTTAAACTATTTTTATAAAGAAACTGGCAACGAAATTACTTTTGAATACATACTATTAAAAGGCTTTAATGATTCGCAAAAAGATGCCGAAGACTTGATAAAGCTATATCGTCAGGTGCCAGCAGATTTGGTAAATATTATTGAATATAACACGATAGATGCCTTTAAATTTTATACCCCAGACGCTCATGTGGTAGAGGATTTCATGAATTTATTGGATAAAAATCGCGTTAATGCAAGGCTTCGCCGAAGCAGAGGAAAGGATATTGATGCAGCTTGCGGACAGTTAGCGAATAAGGGGTAAGTACGATTGATTAGCGATTAATTCAAATACTAATAGCAAAATAAGATGGATATACAAGAAATATTACCCGAAGATTTTCATCCGCAGTCTAAAGTGTGGATTTATCAAAGCAGCCGCTTGTTTGGCATGAGCGAAGTCTTTGAACTAGAGGATATGTTTAATGATTTTATTGGTAGTTGGAAAAGCCATGGCTCGCCTGTAAAAGGATATGCCAATATGTTTTACGGTCAGTTTATTGTACTAATGGCCGACGAAACAGCTACAACCGTTGGTGGATGTAGTACCGACAGCAGTGTGCATTTGATAAAAGAGATAGAACAAAAGTATAAAGTAGATATGTTCAACAGGCAAAACCTTGCTTTTTATATAAAAGAGAAGGTGCAGTTATTACCTTTAGCACACCTGAATCATGCCTTAGAAAATGGCTTTATTACTACCGATACACTCTATTTTAATAACCTAGTTGCTACAAAAGAAGCCCTCGTAAACGATTGGCTTATACCAGCAGGGAAGTCTTGGTTGAATAGAAAGATAGAAGCTTTTGCTGCGAAAACAGTTTAATAGAAGAGGGAATGATTGAGATTAGAAAAGCATTGTTGCAGGATATAGAACAATTGCAAGCAATAAGTAGGAAGACATTTGGGGAAACTTTTGCAGATAGGAACACGGTTGAGAATATGAATAAATATCTGACAGAAGAATTAAGTATAGAAAAACTGACGGCAGAACTTACCAATCCAGATTCTGAATTCTATTTTGCACTATTAGATAATGAAGTTGTTGGGTATTTGAAACTAAATTCGAGTAGTACCCAAACCGATGTTAAGGATAATAATGCCTTAGAAATTGAACGGATTTATGTTTCCAAAGAGTATCACGGAAGGAAAGTAGGACAGGTTTTGTATAATAAAGCCCTGGAAGTTGCCAAGCAAAAAGGGGTAGATTATATATGGCTGGGTGTGTGGGAAGAAAACTTGAAAGCCATTGGGTTTTATACCAAGAATGGTTTTGTTGAGTTCGATAGGCACATCTTTAAACTAGGAGATGATGAACAAAAAGACATAATGATGAAGCGGGCGATAGAGATATAGAGTTATGAGTTTGGATGATGGTTATGCAGGTTTTATTTCTTGTTTTGCTTTACTTCTTTATTCTCTGGGACTCTTTGAGTCTTTCTGTCTTTGTGGCAAAAACTTAATCTAATCAATTATAATATCATATTTATTCAAAAGCCCAGCTATTCCATTGGTAGAAAAGCGGGCTTTTTTTATGCGATTTATTTCTGGGTCGATTGAGTAGTTGTAAGCAGTACGGAAGTCTGTTTTTTCTAATATAGCATTTGCAAAGACGGCTAACCTTAAATCGCAGTTATCAAAAAGAACACTTGTTAGGTCTGTTTCATTAAAATCTACTTCGTTAAGGCTGGTATTTTTAAAACTTGTCTTCTTTAATTTCACCTTATAGAAGGATGATAAGTTAAGATTGCAATTATCAAACGAAACAGTAAGCAAGAATTGGTTGCAGTCTTCAAAATGTAGCCCCAATAGTTTACAATCTTTAAACTTAATGTTACCTAGGGTAGTATTGATTAATTTAGCCATGCTCAGATTGCAACCTGAGAAGTTGCAGTCTGAAAAGTTTATTCTAGAGAGATTCGTTCCTGATAAATTACAATTGATAAACTCACAGCCTTCATAATCACCTTCAGGCAACCCCTTCTCTGTGAAGTCTATTCGTTCAAAAACTGTATCTTCAAAATAGCTGCCCATTAGAATAAACCAAATAACTGACTATCAATCTTCCTTATTACTTCGCCAAAGTGTTCTTCATTTTCAGCAAATTTGTTCTTGTCGCAATCAATAATCAACACTGGTCCTTCTTTATATTCTTCAACGAACTTCTCGTAATATACATTTAGTTTTTTCAAATAATCGAGACGTATATTCTCCTCATATTCCCGTCCTCTCTTCTGAATCTGATATACCAAAGTAGGCACAGAAGCCTTCAGATAGATTAATAAATCTGGTGGTTCCACCATTGATTTAAGGGTTTGAAAGAAACTGAAGTAATTATCATAGTCACGCTTGCTCATCAGGTTCATATCGTGCAAGTTGGGCGCAAATATGTTGGCATCTTCATAGATAGTCCTATCCTGAATAATGGTTTCGGTACCTCTTCTAATCTCCAATAATTGCTTTAAACGACTATTCAAAAAGTAAACCTGTAGATTGAAACTCCAACGAGGCATATCATCATAAAAGTCCATCAGGTAAGGGTTGTGATCCACGTCTTCAAACTGAGGAATCCATTTGTAATGCTTACTAAGCATTTCGGTAAGGGTTGTTTTCCCAGCACCAATGTTACCAGCAACAGCAATATGCTTGGGCTTTTTTGTATTTGTCATACTGTTAATTTCTCGTGTAAATAAAGTAAATTATTATCAATGAAAAGTAAAAACTATTGGCTAGGCTTGTTATTTATCATTACCTGCAAGCAATACCTTTTTAAGTGGGTTGAAATTGAAATCCTTTTGTTATGCTGTAAAAGTAAAGGTTTGTTTTAATAATTCATTCCAATGGCGGTTCTTACTTCTTTCAAAGTGGCACTTGCGCTTTCCCTTGCTTTATCTGCCCCTTGTTTTATGATTTTAGATAGTAATTCCTTATTGTTTTGTATATCTACCGCCTTTTCTCTAATCGGGGTAATAAATTGAATCATATCCTCTGCCAACTGCTTTTTCATATCACCATAACGAATGATGCAATTACCTGTGCTGCTTGCGTTGAAATCATCTTCAAACTTTTTCACAGTATCCACAGTACTCACTAAGCCCATCAGGGTAAAAAGATTTTCTATATAATCTGGCTTTATGCTATTCGGTGTTTCTGGTCCACTATCTGTCTTAGCCTTCATTATCTTCTTGCGCAGCAAATCATCTGCATCTGCTAAGTACAAAGTATTTAATTGATTCTCACTTTTACTCATCTTACCATTACCATCTAGGCTTAAAATCTTCACCAATTCTCCCCCATAATTAAACGCATGAGGCTCAGGCAATACATCTCCATAACGATGATTGAAGCGTTGTGCAAAGTTGCGAGCCATCTCTAGGTGTTGTTCCTGATCCTTACCTACAGGCACTTTCACGGCACGATGTATCAAAATGTCTGCCGCTTGCAACACGGGATAGGTCAATAACCCAGCATTAATATTATCGGGCTGCAATCTTACCTTTTCTTTAAAAGTGACCGTCTTTTCTAACTCACCCTTATAGGCAAGCATATTTAGGTAAAGGTATAACTCAGCAATTTCAGGCACATCACTCTGTACATATAGGGCAACTTTTTCAGGATCTAACCCACAGGCAACATTTTCTGCAATTACTCTATGCACTGCATGTTGCAGTTCTCTAGTATCTGGATGCGTAGTGAGACTATGCCAATTTGCTACAAAAAAATAACAGTTATACTCATCTTGCATGCGCACATAATTGCGCATGGCACCAAAATAATTACCTAAATGTAGAAAACCTGTAGGGCGAATGCCACTCAAAACAACCTCTTTTGCCATAAGGCGGTGAAGATAATACTTTAGAAAGTTATGAATTATCAATTATGAATGGCTTTGTTTCGTGAATAACCAAAAAACGTTCCCTTCCCTTTCCTTTTTTATCAAGCTACTCTACAACTATTTGGTTTCGCTTGATTGATAAACACATTGAGTACTTTACATTTAATTTTCACTTCTGTGACCTGATTCTCTTTCGTTCTTGAGCACATGTTTCCACCGAGTATTGTTTTGAATCTGAACATCCCTCTGTCTCCGCTAGGCTTCGCTTATGGTATCCTGGCTCTATCTTCCCGTTTTCTTTATCCTGTCAATTGCAGCGTCCCTTTCCTCAAGAAAAGACTGCTTCTTCTTGCTTACCACCGCATTCTCTTGTGTGGGGGTATTATCTCCTTGATGCCCTTACCATGTAATTGCTGCCGAACTTTTTCTTGTCGTCACCATCGCCTCTAAAACTATTGATACTACGCCCCGTTTGCGCCACCAATGCCAATATGGGTGATACGCATTCTGCATCATCCACATTGTTGCCCGTCAATTCATGGGCTACTAGTGTATCCACATCCATCGCAAGGTGCAGCTTCATCCATCTGCGGTGTTTCCCTGCACCGTTTTTACGCACCTTCCCTTCCCCTTCACACTTTCAACCCTGTGCTATCTAAAGCAATGTCCACTATCTTCTTCTCAAGAGCCAACAGTGACCCGAAATTCAAGTTCTTACCTCGTTTGCATACCTGTTAGTAACTCGGTATTGGTAATATCACCTTCATCAATTCGAATAGGCTTGATACGAAACCACTGCCGCCACGGTAGGGGAGCTTGTACACATATTTAATTGTAGGGCAAAATAATATCGCCGCATCACTATAAATCAACTATATTGTAATACCAACTTCTTTTACAAACATCCTGTCGGTAAATTATAAAACCTGCTTAACAGCCTCATCATAATATTTTGCATCGCCGGTTAGTTTGCCCATATTTATGATGGCAGGGATGGACATATACATATCATCTAACCAAACCGTATTGTGCTGCGGCGAGTTTCTGGCAAAGGTTCCGTTGGCAAGGCAATAGTCTTTGTACATGATAAACTCCATATAATTATCATTAGACCTCATTCCAAAATAAATTAGGCTGTTGCATATCTCAAGTTGTAGGTGGTTTCATTTAGATTGACAATTGCAGCAATTATCAACCATGTCGTATAATAATTTTTGTGTTTCCTTCTGTAAGTCAGTAAAAGTTGGTATTCTATCGATAGTTTATTTTTCTACCACGTTTACTAAATGGGTTGGCTAATCGGTGCTGTTCTATTGCAGTAATTAGTTTTGACAAATAACCCCAAACGTGCCATAACTTACCTCAACCAGTCGCTGAAAGTCTACAGCATTCTTAGCCTTGTATTTTGAACAGTAACTCATGATAATGATAATAACGGGTTTTATCCTAATTTATTTGGAAAAATGTCTATTCCACAAACAAAAAAGCTGTTTCATTTTACTGAAACAGCTTTTTGTATAAGTGGGATGACTATTGACTTATCTAACAATTACCTTATCAGTCCTTTCACCCTTTTCGGTAGAAATACTGATTAGATATAATCCTTTAGCATAACCAGTTGTAGGAATATCTATTGTCTGACCATTGGTTAAATTACTTGCTGATTTTTGGGCTAAAACTTTACCAGATACATCGCGAATAGCAATTGTTGCGTTGTTTACATTCGTTTGTATTGCAACCCTAATACCACTACCAGTATAAAAAGTACGCCATAGGTTAGTTCTAGTATCTGTTGTTACAACTATTACTTTGGAGAAACTATATTTTCCAGTAACATCTAGTTGTTTAATACGATAGTAAACAGTACCAGCTGGAGTAGTAACATCTTTGTAGTTGTAAGAACCCTTGCCACTAACACTCTTTATAGCATATACAGAGGCTACATGCGAAAAGTTTTTACCATCAATGCTACGTTCAATATCATAATGGTCGTTACTCATTTCGTTAGTTGTTGACCAGTTTAAAGCTACTGTTCCGCCAGCTTCATATTGATCAGTAAAGTCTATCCAAGAAACAGGAAGTGCATTTTGAAGGTTTACATAAACGTAGTATTCACCAGGATTCAACGTTACAGATTTGGTGTAACCAGATACACTAATAGTAGTACCAGTAAGTAAGTTGTACCAAGTGCCATTACTAGGGAAACTAACATTACCACTTTGCTGAACCACATCAAAGTTGCCATAAACAGTTACTTGCAAAGTGCTACTCCATAAATTCATCCATTTAAGCGCACTAGCTGTGCTATAACTTGTAAAGGTAGCATTGTAGAAAGTACCTGGATAAAGGTTGCGTAAGTTTAGTAATTTGCTATAAACACTGTATAAAGCTTGTCTGTTTGCATCAGTATAATAGGTTCCCCAAGGTAATGGCTTTTGATCAAGATTGCTACAGGTTGCGCTAAGACCATTTGGACATTCATTTGGAGAATAATCATAGCCTAACTCACCAAACATCCACATCATTTTAGGGCCAGGCATCATTGCCCAAAAGGCTGTAGCCATTGCTGCACGGTTTAAACCAGTAGGAATGTCTTTGATATTATAAGAACCAGAACTATTACCATATTGCTCATTTTTAAACATTACCCTTCTATCACCAGTAAGTGTTTCATCATGGCTTTCTTG
This sequence comes from Chitinophagaceae bacterium, assembly GCA_025359725.1. Lineage (GTDB taxonomy): Bacteria > Bacteroidota > Bacteroidia > Chitinophagales > Chitinophagaceae > Parasediminibacterium. The sequence continues at coordinate 8,618 of JANYEX010000157.1, forward strand.
ATAATCCACCAAACCTGCTTGGTTGCAACCTTGGTTTGTGTAAAGACCTTGACTTACAAAATCCCAGTTGCTGTTAAAGCCCATAGTTGCTTGTGTAACAGAACTATTCAAATTGCCTGCACCCCATACCAATAAACCATTATTTACTTGAGCAGAATTTTCTGGTTCAAAGCTTTCTAAGATGCAATAACTGCCAGGAGAGATGCTTTGCAAAGAAGCATTGATATTACTTGCATTACTTACACGAGTTGCATCATAAGAGCCATCAGAATTGTTTTGGGTATAAGCGCCAAACAAATCAAACCTAAAACCATCCATATTATAATCCTTCAACCAATGTTTATATACCCTATTGCGTAAGTCGATAGTGGCTTGGCTAGAGTGATTAAATTGGCTACCAACAGTATAACCATTTGTAGCAGTTACATTCAACCATGGGTTATTTGATGCAGGGGTATTTGTGGCAGAGTTCCAATACATGGTTGCCAATGGCGAGCTACCAGACACATCTGCCATTGCTAAATCCATGATAAATGCAATACCGTTAGCATGGCAAGCGTCAATAAATTTCTTTAAGGCAGTAGATGTTCCATAAACTTTATCTGGAGCAAAGAAGAAATTAGAGTTGTAACCCCAACTACTGTATCCTTCAAAGTTGTTAAGGGGCAAAACCTCAATTGCGTTGATACCTAGTCTCTTTAAATAAGTAAGCGTATCTGTGAGTGTTTGCCAGTTTTGTGCGCCAACAAAATCTCTCACTAACAATTCATAAATCATAAGATTCTTTTTATCTGGTCTAGTAAAGTTTGGCACTTGCCAAACGTAAGGGGTTTGAGCAGTTTGGAAAACACTCGCCAATGAACCTGCTGCTTTAGTAGGGAACGATTTTAAGTTTGTATAAGTGCTAGCCGGAATTAATGGGTCGACATATTTATCCAATATTTTATCAGAATTATAATCTGCTACTTGCAAAGTTCCATCTATTAAGTATTGATAAGCATACTCAACCCCGGGCGTAAGCCCAGTAATACGTACCCAGAACCTATTACCATCTGGCGTAATGTTCATCAAATTTTTTGAAGAAGCTATCCAATCGCTAAAGTCACCAACCACTACAATATTTTTCTTATTGGGTGCATATAAAACTAAGGTAACTGAGGTATCACCCGGTTCGTAATTAACACCGTCCGAAACACCCGTAGGTAATGCAGCTACGTTATTAGACGGTGCAACAAAAAAGGTCATCGTATCGCTACTAGTTACACCGCCGCTAGTAGCAGTAGCAATAATTGTTTGTGTACCAGAAGCTGTAATAGTCGCATTAGTAGAGTCTGTCGTTCCTGTTGCAGAAGAAATAAGATTTCCATTAAAATACACATTCATACTACTACCATCAATGCTTGCATGGGCAACAATGGGTAGATTATCGCCAATGTTTTTTGTAATTGCTATAGGCAATGGATTATACAAAGGTTGCTTAATAGGAACATCAATACGCACATTTTCTGTATTCTGATATATAGGAATATACATATCACTACCATCGGTGTTTGCTAGTTTCGCACTACCATCACCACTCCTAATAACCAATGCTAATTTGAGGATGGTTTCTCCAGCTGGTACACCAAAAAAACTTTTAAGTGAAGTACTACTATCAATTTTATAAGTCCAAGTGTTGGTTGCGCCAGGTGTAAGAGCTTCCCAAGAATACTTTGTAGCCCAAACGCCACGAACATATTTCCAATCGGAAGATGTTTTACTAAGATTAGTGATAACCCCAATATGCATGTACACATCCAAAGGGAAATGTCCCTTTAACCCTTGATTACCATAGTTTGCATTCGCAGTAATGGTTACAGGCTTAGATGTTTCCTGAATAAAGGTAGAAGGCCCTGCTGTCCAACTTAATAACTGTGCATTGGTAGTTGCAGAAGCAATGACGAGAATCAAGAAAGTAAATAGTTTTTTCATACAAGCTTGTTTATTTTAATGTGTAAAAATTACACGTCACAAATGTGATGATAAAATTTTGTATTTTGTTGCTTATTGAATAAAAAAATAAAAAATAGTTCAATTTATTTCACTATTGTACTAAATAGATGAAAAAATGGGATTTTGTGCTCTGAAACTATTGTCATCATTGCATCGCATTTTTAAAATCAAAAGCAGGGGGACAATCAAGCAAACAGATTCCCTGTTTCTTGTTCGTGTTCCTGGTTCTCAACCTTTTTTTGTTGTGCAATGCCAGTAATTCCTTTATACTGATATAATTCGGAAGGTGCATCCTTAAAATGGACACCATATTGCTGAATGCCATTTTGGATTTGTTCTGATAATGGATATGATTCAATAATAAAAGGGCAATCAACGAACACAATATCTATATTTCAACGGCATTTTGATTATCCTCCAAAAAATAATGTAGCGGGAAGTTCTGTTTTAGCTTTTTAAAGAACAATTCAATACGCCACCTATACCTGTAAATATCAGCAATTACTTGTGCCACTAGTTCAAAGTTGTTGGTGATGAATTCATAGACCTTCTCCCCGTCCGCATCCCACCATGCTATCCTCCGTAGTTGAAGGGTATTTGTTTTCCCTTCAGAATCTTTATAGTGTTGCTCTATCGTTTCTTCTTTTAATACGGCGGCAGGTACCTTATCGGTCAGTATCCTTTCGCTTACACCTGTATAAACCGCATTGTCCTTCTTCCCATTGGCTGAATGCCTCCCCGTTGTCTTGAGTATAGCTTTGAACAAAGAAAACACGATGGAATCGACTAAAAACAGTTTTGAAAGCACCGATTTTGGCAGAGTGCTGTCCGAGATAGCCCCTTTGCTGCTATTTTGTATTTATTTATCTCGGACAATAGTAGATTAAAACAGATATTGATTGTTATAATTATTTGATTGAACAGAAGTGGGGGTGGTGGTTTTAAGTGCATTAAATGTGGCTGTGATAAATTGGGGAAGGGGCGTTGTTGGTTTCATAGGCGTTACACAGGGTGCAAATATGATGAATCAGCCACAGCCAACCCGCTTTTCCACAAGAGTAAGCTCGGGTTGTAAAAAGCATTTGAATTTGCATTCAGGATAAGTGTAAGGAAGAAGGGGATGTCCACCAATGCACTTGCAAAGGAGTTCTCGTGCCAACAAAAAAGTGCTTGGTTATTGAAAGCTAAGTACCAGAATGCAATGAAAAGTTCTGGCAAGTACCCTCTGGAAGACTAAGTGGAAGTGGATGAGTTTCTGGTAGGTGGATTTGATGAAAACCAGCTAGGCAGAAGCAATGCAAGTAAGCAATTGGGGGTATTGGTGGTTAAGAAAGTTGAAGACAAGAAAAGTAAACAAACCATCGGCAGGGCTTATGTTAAGGTCATACAAAGTGCTTCAGCTGACAATCTGAAGACTTTCTTTGAAGAAAAAATCAGTAGCGACTGTTCTGTAAAGGGTTACCTTCCATTGAAAAAGATTGGCAAATAGAGCAGGAAATAAGCGCGAAAGGTAAAAAACTTTAAAGAGCTACATACACATATAATGAACATTAAATCTTGGCTGCGAGGAATGCATCATAAGTGTAAAGGACACAGGTTACAAAATTACCTTGATGAGTTTCATTTTAGGGTTAACAGAAGAAGCTTTAATGATGCAATATTGGAAAAACTATTGATTAAGGCTGTCAATCTTAACCCCGTAACCTGTAGGCAGATAATTAAAAACGAACTAAATACTTAATCCTATAAGTCTATTAATGACATTAAATTGCCTTGTCAATTCCATCTATACTACATCCTATCATCCCTTTAAAACTATATTTCTAATCACAAAAAAGACTTACTATTGCATACACAAAATGTGTATATATTACACAATAACACGCTTAACTATTTCAATTATGAAAAAAATTACAGGCACATTTTTTAGTTTTATTTTCCTTTTACAATTTGTTTCTGCCCAAAACATAGCTATTTATCCAACCAATTGGTGGGTAAACATGAAGTGGAATAAGGTGCAGCTATTAATAAAGGGCGATAAAGATGGGTTTAACAAAGAAAAAGTAAGTATCAGTTACCCAGGTGTTTCCATTACCAAAGTAAATACCCTAGATAATAGTAAATACATCTCTCTCGATGTAGCTATAGACCCATCGGCACAACCTGGTATAGTGAATATAAAGTTTGCTGATGGCGGCAAGGTTAACACAGTAAAATGGGTACTAAAAGCACGCAGAAAAGGCAAGGGGATTACTTATGCCCAAGGGGTTACTTCCTCCGATTTTATTTATATGCTAATGCCCGACAGGTTTAGTAACGGCGATGAGAGTAACGATAAAATAGCAGGCATGAGAGACCAGAGTCTTAACAGAGATTCTATCTATCATCGCCATGGGGGCGACTTTCAGGGCATTATCAATCACCTAGATTACCTACAAAACCTAGGTGCAACTACCCTATGGATGACCCCTGTAATAGAAAACGACCAGCCCAACCGAACAGAACATGGCTATTCTTTTACTAACCATTATCAAATAGAGCCTCGCTTTGGTGGTGCAGATATGTATAAAAGATTGAGTGATTCTTTGCATAAAAGAGGGATGAAATTGATACAAGATGCCGTGTATAATCATGTTGGCAGTTATCATTTTATAGTACTAGACCCACCATGTAAAGATTGGTTTCATCAATGGCCTAGCTATACCCAAACGAGTTTTAAAGATCAACCATTGTTTGACCCGCATGGTGCTAAAAACGAAGCCAAGATTACTACAGATGGTTGGTTTACAAAGGAAATGCCCGATCTTAACCAAAACAACCCTTATGTAGCCAATTTTTTAATACAACATGCCCTTTGGAGTGTAGAAGAATTTGGTGTTGATGGTTGGAGAATAGACACTTACATATACAACGATTTGCCCTTTATGAACCGTTGTAATAAGGCACTTACCGATGAATATCCAAAGATGACAATGTTTGGAGAAACATGGGTAAATGGGGTCATTAACCAGAGTTATTTTGTACAGAATAACCTGAATGTGTCCGTAAAAAGTAACTTGCAAGCACCATGTGATTTTCAGGTATTGTTTAATGGCATTCAACCAACGATGACGGAAAAATATGGTTGGAACGAAGGCGTAACTAAGTTATACACCACCCTTGCGCAAGATATTATGTATAAAGACCCAATGCGTAATGTAATATTTTTGGATAACCACGATATGACGCGCTTTTTTAGCTATGTAAAAGAAGATGTAGATAAGCAAAAGATGGGGCTGGAATGGTTATTTACCTGCCGTGGTATTCCTCAGTTGTATTATGGTACAGAGATACTGATGAAAGGAGAAAGTAACCCAGATGGATGGGTGCGATTGGATTTTGCTGGCGGCTGGAAGGGTGATAAAAAGAATGCATTTACGGGAGATAACCTTACCCCGCAGGAGAAAGAAGTGCAAGACTTAGTAAAGAAACTAGGTAACTTCCGTAAGACATCCTCAGCTATTAAAACGGGCAAACTGATGCAATATGTACCTTATGATGGACTATATGTTTACTTTAGATACGATACTAAGCAAACGATCATGTGCGTAATGAACACGAGCGAAAAGGAACAAACAGTGAAAATTGATAAATACGAAGAACGTACGAAAGGTTTTAATAAAGCAACTGATATACTTTCTGGAAATACGATAAGTGATAACCAGTTTACTATCCCTGCTAAGAAAATGTGGATATTGGAACTAGGAAAATAATTGTACATACAACTTTATAATTGTTATTTGACTTGAAAAAATCAATAGGCATATAAAATGAGCTATTGAAACAAGTAAATATCTTTTTCACCAACTATTTTTACAGTTAATTTATTAGACAGCAATAAAGTCAATTTGCTGTTCTAGTAAAAAAACACCATTTAGTTGCACATGAAGAAGATTTACTTGCTTTTAATCCTTTCAATATTTCTGGTAACAACCCTTTTTTCTCAAACACTGAATATATATGTTTCGCCAAATGGGTCTTCTAGTGGTAATGGAACAAGTACTTTAGCTCCTGTTTCGCTTAGTAGGGCAAGGACTATTGTTAAAACTACCGCAAATAAGCTTAAGGTATGTCATATTTGGCTAATGGATGGTATCTACACATATTTAGCGCTAGATTCTACTGATTTTCGCACTGCTACTGCCCCAATTACCTACCATTCCTTGAATAGGTTAAAGGCTATCTTCCAACCAATTACCCCTATTAATCCTTCGGACCTGATTGCCATCCCCGATTCTATTAAAAACAGGATAGTTGATTCGGTTGCGAGAACAAAAGTTATGCAAGTTGATTTATCTAAGTACAACCTTAGCAACATAGCTCCTTGGCCTAAGCTTTTCGAGTACCCTGTTACCGTAACTGCTGCAAGTAGTTCCCGACAAAACTGGCCTATAATCTATCAAAATAGTACTCCCCTACCAATGGCACAGTATCCCAATGGCGATTCTGTAATGCGTATGCTTAAAGTACTAAACAACGGCGGCACTGGCACTTCGGGTAGTGCAGGTATCTTTAAATATCGGGATGATAGGTGCAAATATTGGAGTCAAGCACTTAAAGAAGGGCTTTGGTTAAGGGGTTGCTGGCGGGTTTCATGGCAAATGGACTTTGTTAAAGCAGATTCAATTAATACGACCGATTCTATTGTATATCAAAGTGTTGGATTACCTGGAGGTATTGGAGATAAATACACTCGTCCCGCAGGAAATGGGAAAGAACCCTACATTGCCGTTAATCTTTTAGAAGAAATTGATACCGTTGGTGAATGGGCTATCAACTTCAATACTAAAATGCTTTACATCTATCCCCCCGATACAGGAACATTAAATATTAGTAGTAATTCCTCAACGCCTTCCATTAGTCTTAGCTATGTTAACTATACCAACTTTGAAGGAATAACCCTTGATGGTGGCTCTTCCGTTGGCATCAAATTAAATAAGTGTAATAACATATCCATTGCTGGGATGGAAATAAAACATGTTGCCAGTTACGGGGTATTAATTGCCGATGGCAGCAATTGTATTGTCAGAAGTAACGACATTCATGATGTTGGCGAAGGCGGTGTGTATCTTATCAGTAGCACTTTTAATGCAGACCAGTTATTACTTAAATCATGCAATCATAAAGTGATCAATAACCATATTTACGACTATGCCAAAGACGTGTTTTTATATGCTGCGGCAATAGATACCAGGAATGCTATTGGCAGTTATTGCGCTTTCAATAATATTCATGGCTGCAAACACGTAGGGGTTTTATTTGGGGGGAACAATAACACCTTCGAGTATAATGATATTAGCAATGTGGTACAGACATACAACGATATGGGTGCTTTTTATACCGCAGAGAGCCAAACAAAACGTGGAAACAAGATTCAACGGAATTATATACATGCCATGAACTACTGTGGTTCGGGGTTATATTCCGATAATAACGCGCAAGGGCAAACTTATTATGGCAATATTGCCGCAAACTGTTTATATGGCTTGCAAAACAACTTGGGACTCTTCGATAGCTACCTAAATAACATCTATTACGACAATTACAGGTATCAATGTAGCTACGAAATTGCTTTTGCAGATACAGTTTCAACAAGTTCTGCTTATACAAAAGTAAAAACTGTGTATAAAGCTAGCACAACCTACCAGAATGGTTATACAGAATTGAAGGATTACTTCGATACAGTAAATAAAGCTTACTCCTCTACCGTTTGGCCGCAGATAAATGGTAGTGTATTCATCGGCACTTCTATTCTAAATGGTCGCTGCATCAGTCCTGTTCTTGATAAAAGCTTATTTCTTACTAATGGAAAAACAAATACTGCCTATGCAACGGGGATTCCGTTTACTCAATATGGACTTATATGCAATAATAACTTTTATGCTAAAACAACCTCTTTTAAAGGCGTCTATACTAACTTATTAGATAGCCTTAAATCGACGGGTGTTTTTGCAAAAACTGCTATTACGGACTGGCACATCAACAGAATTGGCTTATTCAAGGATTCTATATATCGTCCAGATATTACCGCAACACAAACCGCGGGGGTATCCCCTTCTTTTAATTTAACTATTTCAAGCCTGCATTCTTTTACCACGATAGATACCTTAAACATTACTGTTACTATCAAAAATCCTAACATCAGCAAGTGTTATAGTAGTGTATTACTCTACGATTCTGTCGTTGTAATCCCTTCTGTGTCATTTAAACTAACAAAATCTACCTTCGATTCAATAGTTTTTACCGCCAAATGGATTAATCCTTCCGTTGGTAAACACAGTGTTACAACCCATTTATTGGATAGTACGCTTTGGGATTTCTCTTCAGATAGTACCAACTTTTCTATCTCTAGTACGTTACCTGTTACTATCAATAATTTCAGGGCTTCGTCCAATAACTGCAATGCTTTGTTATCTTGGAAAGTGGCAGATGGGCAGGGTATTAGATATTATTCAATAGAAAAGGAAAATAATAACGGACTATTTGAGGTGGTAAAAACTATTGCGCCCAATACTAGTGGCATAAATTATTCAATAACCATTCCGCAGGAAAACAATATTTCTATTTATAGGATACATATAAGTACTAATACGGGCGATATTTATTCAAATTCAGAGATGGTACAAACGAATTGTTCTGAGAAGGAAACGCTTATATTACTGCCTAATCCTATATATTCAACAACGTATGTCAATGCCAAAGTAAACTATCATCATGCTGGCAATAGCACTGCTTCTACTCTATCTATTTATGATATCACAGGCAAAATGGTAGTGCAAAAGCAAGTTTATATCCTTAGTGGCGACAACACTTTTAGTCTTCCTGTAAACGGGTTGCCTAAAGGATTTTACATTGTAAAGATTATGGGACTAAGAGCTAACCTTATTGTTCAATAACTGTTCTTATGGAAGGACTTTTTGTAAATAAAAAGGCATTTTTTTTAATAAAGTAAAAATATTATTTTTATTTTATAAGTACCCAGCCATAACTATATTATAGATGAGATCCTAGTTTTAAGGTTGAAAAGAGGTTATTTATCATAAACTTAATTGTGGCTGATTACTTACTTATAATAAATATGAGTACCAAAATGGAAAATAACGTGTCCTTAAAACCTTTAAGACACTATTGTAGAGGTATCTATTTATTTTCTAGGATGCTTCGTCTTTTTTCTTTCAAGTATTTGAAAAAAGAAGGGGTAAGACCTGTTACCTTTTTGAACTGGTTGGATAAATGTGAAACACTTTTATAGCCAAGCTTATAAGAAATTTCGGTTAGGTTTAGTTCGTCATATATTATTAATTCTTTTACTTTTTCAATTTTGTGCGCAATGATGTATTGCTCTAAATTTATCCCAGCTGCTTCGGAAAACAGGCTAGCCAAATAGGTATAATTATGATTTAGTCTTTCACTTAGATATTCAGAATTTTTAACCGATGGAAAGTCGTCTGCATAGTGAATCATTTCTATTACTACACTTTTTATTTTTTCTATCAAGATAGCTTTCTTGTCATCCATCAATTCTAAACCTGAACTTAATAAAGCTATCCTTAAATTTTCGTGGTCTTCGGGTTCTAATGAATCCTTTATTACCACTTCCCCTAAGTCTATTATCCCATATTCTATCCCTAACCTCTCTAATTCCTGCTTTACGATCATCTTGCACCGTATACTTACCATGTATTTTATATATAGTTTCATGCTTGCATTTTGACTGTAATGTACCCCTTTTATTCCTATTGTAGTGTATTAAGGTAGATGTTTTAAATTATTCTGTAGATTAATAGAAATGTAAAATAAATAAAGCATCTACAACCAAAAAAATAAACTTCTTATTATTCTGCATGATAATACCTTCCTAAAAGTATAACTCAAGGGAATAGCTAATATTCTAACAATAAATCCGCAAATTAAAAATTCGTGAACTGAATCATTACTGATATTAACTAGTATAGTTAATGACTATCCGCTATTTGGTAATTCTAATTAGTTTAGTAAATTTGGTTAAATTAATAGGTTATGCGATTAGCGGACTTCTTTATTAATTATTCGAATGAAGAGACTTGTAAAGCTTTCTTTAAGTCAAGGCGTGAATTGTATGGCATAAGTTGCGAGCATTGTGGTTCATTACATCTTAGTTGGAATGAAAAAGAGAGCAGGTGGCATTGTAGGGAATGTAATTTTGCCACTGGCTTGAAGCAAGGAACGGTGATGTGAAATTCAAATTTAAGTTACCGTGTATGGTTATGGGCTTTATACCTGATGAGTCTTACCAAGAAAGGATTCTCCGCTTTAGAGATGCAGCGTCTCATAGGTCATAAGCGTTATGAACCCATCTGGTTGCTTATGCAAAAGTTCATATCCTCTGCAACTTTCAAATGTTTTAACACAAGGACAGAGACTGCCAAGAAAGGCAGGAAATCCCTTTCGCCGCATGATTGCAAGTATAATTTGATACGAGACAGGATATGCACAATGGAAGTTTCCTATTTTGAAAAACTGTTTGAAGAGATATTCACCATATACAACAAGGAACTGGAAGAAGAGACGGCACTATCGAAGACGGACAGCACCTTCATGTGCTTGCTGTTACTCATTCTCAGGTATTAAGCAACTTATTTCTATTCCAATTTTAGTAACCTGCAGTCCATGACAGGAGTCATGAACTAGACCCCGACATTCATGCACTAGTGGTTTGTACCCAAGTAACATGCAGGCACAGGTCGGAGACACTGCGCCAGTTGTTGATTTTCGGACAGACCTGCGCCAGATGGTGTCTATTGTTTTTTAAAAGCTTCCACCGCTGCCGGGTCTTTCCTTATATGGCTTTTCCTTGCAACTTTTAGTGACGCATTGAGTTTTACTGTGGCATGATGGTGTGCTACCCTATAGGTTACGGTTGGTAAATGATTTTCTTGCAACCACTGTTGCAGGTCAATATAGCTGGTAAATCCAGCTGTAGGGGAGGATAATTGCTCCTTGATCAGAGTACTTATGGCAGGCGTTATGATACCATTGCTTTTGTGCTTCCCCTTTTCATATTTCAACAGCTTCCATACCGCCAGACAGATAGTCGTTTTTCCAACGTTGGATAGCTCTTGAACCGACCAGAAGATGCTTGCCTAATACTTTTGTCGAATCGCTAAACCCAGACTTTATCAAATAAAGCATTTGTATCCGACTATGCAGATGAACAGGGTGCTTATGAAAAAGACGCTTTAATTCGGGTAAATTCTCTATAACTGTTATCTTAATTTTTGATGCCATGAATAAAGAACGATTTTTTCAGCTTTTTATTTTGTTAATTGGTATTATGTGCAGTGCAGAAAGCACTAAAAAATAGTAGTTAGGGTAATAATTGCCCAGTTTTGCACCAAAACAAACCCATTACCACCAACCTCTATCGCTTTTTGCTCATAGCTGCTGCATCAATACTGATATTTATGGAAAAGAAAGAAAAAAGGATTAATGTAGAAGCGTATATTTAAATGATTAAACTTCCTACTGTTGGTCGTTGGTCGAAAAAACAATGGCGAGTGGGGGAATACCAACAAAGGGCAAAGGGTACATTGTTTATTAAAACTAGTTAACATTTTAATGATGAAAAAACAGGTGTTTTTATATTTATCTTTTTTAATGGCTCTTATTTCCTGTTCTAATATTGACTCAAATGGAAAAGTAAATAACATTTCAAGTGTTGATACTGATGCACAAACAAGAATCAATACAACTGACTCATTTAATAATAATGATTCGAAAGGAAGCAAGAAACAGCTAGTAAAAAACGATTCCACTAAGAATTATAATAGCGATGATGACATAGATTCGTATGTGGAAATAGTAGAATCAAAAGTAAAATTCAATCCAGAATTTGAACCGACATTAGTTGCTAAAATTAGAAATAATCTAAAAAAATCAGTAGTTTCATTAGAACTTAAGTTTATTCCAACCAAGAAACTTTCGTTTTGTGAAGCTATTGTTTTTAGAAGGAAAGTAACAATTACTTCAGGAAAGGAAATTCAAGTCATTTATAAACTTCCAAAAGAAAAAGACTGCTACTCGGCGGGAAATCTTTATATTGATAGTGTCATATTTTCAGATGGCACAAAACAAAGTGAATCATATCAAACATTATAACTAATCGGAAACTAATATTAATAAAAGGAATTATTTTTAGTGTTCAGATGGATTCCGGTCTTCCAAGTTTTCCAGTTAATCTCAAACATCATATTAATAGAAAGATTATTCAAATTTCCATATTTAAATAATGCATAAAAACTCAATAGTATATTAGTAAAAATATCATAGTAACTGTCTGTTGAGGTGCACGAGAATTATTGCATACTTTCGGAAAAAAGTATATTATGACATACGAACTTCCAAAAACAATAATTGAATTCAAGGAAATTAACAACGTGCTGATAGTAACTGATCTAACCTCAAAAAAAAGTATTCAATTTATCAATCAAAAATGTCCGATAGGAAAAAGTGATATTGAGTTTTTTCTTTGGGGATTTTTCGGAATATATCCAGAAATTGAAATGTTTTAGTCAACTCCGCTAGTCGTCACTCGCTAATATCTACTAGGGCTGGCGCGAGCGTGCCGCTTGTACATTCGCTAGATAGAAAATAAATATTCTGGTGCTGGTGTCCAATTATTTTACTACAAGCAATTTCTTATAGGATACACATGAATTAACGTTAATTCATGTCCAACGTTATAGGATACACATGAATTAACATTAATTCATGTCCAACGTTATAGGATACACGTGTATCACTGCCAATTTGTACACAACGTTATAGGATGCACGTGTATCACTGTCATTTTGTACACATCCTATAAGGGAGGACATGAATGAACATTAATTCATGTGTATCCTATAAGCGAGGGCATGTATTCATGCTATTTAGGGCTGCGCTAACTAATAATTGGGTGATGTAAGACCACTGATTACGGGGTTTATTAATTTGTTGAGGTTTGATGAGGAAATTGTATGGATATTACCAGTACCACTAGTGCGAGTGTTCAGCGAAGCTGGTCACTCGTGCTTATTAGTCAAACCAGTTTGTAACTGTAATACGCTAAAACCACATCTAGCGTAGGTCTATCCGAAAATCGGCAACTGGCGCAGTGTCTCCTACCAATAAACCTTCATAGGGTTCAAAACCCTATGAGGGGTGCCAACCCTGCTGGCGCACGTCAAATCAGGGGTACTACACTTCGATAAAAAAGCCGCAAACCCCCAGTTAAACACCTTGCGGGATAGGGCTATACGGTGTTAATAGCCCAACAAAATATCCTTAAACAGCAAACGGGTGTGCGCCAGTTGGGTGAATGCGCTTTTAAATAGGAGAAACAAGCTCATACAAGCACATGAATCCCTTCATGTGCTTGCTGTTACTCATTCTCAGGTATTAAGCAACTTATTTCTATTCCAATTTAAGTAACATTCAGTTCATGACGGGAATCATGAACTAGCCAGTTGGGACATCTGAAAGCCTTGCCCGACTTTCTGCCCGACTTTTTTCCTGTAAATAAAAAAACCCTTGCAGTGCAAGGGTTTTACCTGTAGAGCGTACGGGAATCGAACCCGTGATTCCTCCGTGAAAGGGAGATGTCTTAACCCCTTGACCAACGCTCCGTTTGTTTTTGGGAATGCAAATATAGGAGTGTGTTGCGAGTTAGCCAAATAAAATCTTTATAGTTGGTACACATACTGTCAGAACCATGTGAATAATTAATAAAAAAGCCGTTGAAGTATTGCTATTCAACGGCTTCTTTTATATTAGCACAAGACCTAGTACTTATGATTTATACTTAATACTTACGACTTACTTACCTATTTGCTTCTTGATGATGTTCAAAGCAGCACCTTCCTTAAACCACTCAATCTGTTGTTGGTTGTAAGTATGGTTGGCAATCACAGTATCACTTGTACCATCAGTATGGGTAAATACCAAAGTAAGCGGCGTACCCGGTGCAAAGGTGGTTAAACCAACTACATCAATAACGTCATCTTCTTGAATCTTGTCGTAATCAGCTTTGTCAGCAAAAGTCAATGCCAACATACCTTGTTTCTTCAAGTTTGTTTCGTGGATACGCGCAAAGGACTTAGTCAATACCACACGTACACCCAAGAAGCGAGGCTCCATAGCAGCATGTTCGCGAGAAGAACCTTCACCATAGTTTTCATCACCTACAACGATGGAACCTACACCAGCAGCTTTGTAAGCACGTTGAGTAGTAGGAACTGGTCCATATTCCCCAGTCAATTGGTTCTTTACACTGTCAGTTTTTTCGTTGTAAAAGTTAACAGCTCCAATCAACATGTTGTTACTGATATTATCTAAATGTCCACGGAACTTCAACCAAGGACCTGCCATTGAAATATGATCGGTGGTACATTTGCCCTTAGCCTTAATCAATAATTTAAGACCCTTTAAATCAGTTCCTTCCCATTCAGCAAAGGGAGCTAACAATTGTAATCTCTTAGAAGTAGGATCAACTAAAACTTGTATTCCACTTCCATCAGCAGCAGGAGCTTCAAAACCAGCATCTTCTACTGCAAAACCACTAGGAGGCAATTCAACGCCTGTTGGAGGATCTAACTTTACTTGCTCACCCTTATCGTTGGTTAATGTATCAGTAATTGGATTGAAAGACAAATCGCCCGCAATAGCTATGGCCGCTACAATTTCAGGAGAAGCAACAAACGCATACGTATTAGGATTGCCATCAGCACGCTTAGCAAAGTTTCTGTTAAAGCTATGAACGATAGTGTTTTTCTCTTTCTTCTCAGCACCCATCCTATCCCACATCCCGATACATGGTCCGCAAGCATTAGTAAAGATAGTCGCATTCAAATCAGTAAAAGTCCCCAATAAACCATCTCTTTCAGCGGTGTAACGTACTTGCTCAGAACCTGGATTGATACCAAATTCAGCCTTAGTTGCCAATCCTTTAGCAATAGCTTGTTTAGCGATAGAAGCCGCTCTTGACAAATCTTCGTAAGAAGAGTTGGTACAAGAACCAATTAAACCCCATTCTACTTTATTAGGCCAACCATTAGCAGCAGCTACTTCTTTCATTTTAGAAATAGGCGTAGCTAAATCTGGCGTGAAAGGACCATTCAAATGTGGCTCTAATGTATTTAAATCAAGCTCAATGATTTCATCGAAATAGCTAGTTGGGTCAGCATATACTTCAGCATCAGCATTCAAATGTTCCTTGATGGCATCGGCAGCAGCAGCAACATCCGCACGACCAGTAGCAGCCAAATAACGGCTCATGCTTTCGTCGTAACCAAAAGTAGAAGTGGTAGCACCAATTTCAGCACCCATGTTACAGATAGTACCTTTACCGGTACAACTCATGGCAGCAGCACCTTCGCCAAAATATTCAACAATAGCACCAGTACCACCTTTTACGGTAAGGATACCGGCAACCTTTAATATTACATCTTTAGGAGCAGCCCAACCATTCAATTTACCAGTTAGTTTAACCCCAATAAGCTTAGGCCATTTCAATTCCCAAGCCAATCCTGCCATTACATCGCAGGCATCGGCACCACCAACACCAATGGCAACCATACCCAAACCACCGGCATTCACCGTATGGCTATCAGTACCAATCATCATTCCACCAGGAAAGGCGTAGTTTTCCAATACCACTTGGTGAATGATACCAGCACCCGGTTTCCAGAAACCAATACCATATTTATTAGACACGGAAGCCAAGAAATCATACACTTCCTTGCTTTCTGTATTAGCAACAGCCAAATCCGTTTTGGCACCAACCTTAGCAGTGATCAGGTGATCGCAATGCACGGTAGAAGGCACGGCAACCGTAGGTCTGCCCGCTTGCATAAATTGTAACAATGCCATTTGGGCAGTAGCATCTTGCATGGCCACGCGGTCTGGCGCAAAGTCAACATAAGACTTTCCTCTTCCAAAATTTTCTAACTTCTGTTCAGCGTGTAAATGAGAAAACAAAATCTTCTCAGACAAGGTAAGCGGTCTGCCAAGTGCTTTACGGGCAGCGTCAACTTTAGCAGGCATCTCTGCGTAAACCTTTTTAATCATTTCAATGTCAAATGCCATGGTTACAATGTTTGCTTTATTTATTAAAAAAATAGTTTAGAAATGGCTTTTAGTTTCAGAAGCTGCGAATTTAGTATAAAATAATACTTGGCTAACCTAGTTTTAATAATTTATTCAACGAAAACGTTTAAATTGCACAGCAAATAAATAAACATGTCATGAATAAGGTACGGGAATTTTTAGAATTATATGCTTTTGGCGTTTGTTCGGCCATTGGAGATAAGCTAGGTATCGCCTCTTCCCGTATAAGGATGTGGTTTATTTACATCTCTTTCCTAACAATGGGCTCTCCGATCATTGTTTATATGGTATTGGCTTTTTGGATGAATATTAAACGATATATCTTGAATGCGAAGAGAAATCCATTAAGATATTTATAGTTGATAATCAAGAATTAAAGATTAGGTGCATATAATAAAAAAATCCCAGTGATATATTTTCAATATCACTGGGATTTTTTTATTTTACAATTACCAATTAATTACTCATTCCTTCCAATGCACCACTTTGGTCAGCCTTTGTATTCTTGCGTTTGAACAGGCTTGCATCAAACTTGCCAAATCTATAACTGAAGTTCAACCTTGCCATTTGTGGATCACGATACCTTGTAGCATCCTGGCTAAAATAGGTTGCATCAGTATGTGTCTTATTCTTCGAATTGAAAACATCATTCATACTAAGTGTTAATGAAGCACTCCTTCCTTTAGTCCAAGTCCAGTCTTTTCTTATAGAAACATCCACATCATAATAGCGTGGCAAAATGTACCCTTGTGCCAATGTTTGGGAACCGCCGCCAAACATTCCACCTCCACGGCCACCCCCTCCACCGCCACCATTATTTTGTGGAAGCAATGTTTTAGACCTAGATTCTGTAGTTATCTGTAAACTCAATCCTTTCATTAACTTAAAAGTAGAATTCGTCTTGGCAAACCAACTTACTATATCATTACTTACAGATTGATTAGGGATTGTTGCATTAATCCTAGAATCATAAAAATTCACATTCAACAACAAGTCCCACCACTTGGAAACAGCAAACTTATTAGTCAATTCCAAACCATAAGTATAGCTATTATTTGCATTGATGTAGCTGGTATAATACAAACTATCTGTGGTTACAGTACCAGCTTGCACGTTCTTATTAATGTCCTTATATATATAACGGGTTATCAAATCTGTAGAATATTTAAAGTAAGCGGTAGCTAAAAAGTTAGCATTCTTATTATAGTTATTGTTGTAAGAGAACTCTAACGAATTGGTGAACTCAGGCCTTAACCCACGATTACCGACTGATGGATTCTGCGGATCACTAAAGTCATAAGACGGTAATAACTGAAAGAAATTAGGTCTGTTTATCCTGCGGGAATAGTTTAGTTGCAAGTCTTGTTTATCATCCAGTTTGTAAGTAATAAAGGCACTAGGAAACAAACTCAATGGATACGAAACCTTTACTGGCGTAGAATCTGTTCCGGCAAGAGTAAATAGTTTACCGGTATAATTTGAACTCTCAGCCCTCAATCCAAATAGGAAACCAAACTTCTTAACCTTAAAACTATAGGTACCATAAGCTGCATACACATAATCGTTGAATTTATATCGGCTGCTTGCAGCAGGACTTTGTATAAAATTAGAATCATTTACTGTTTTAGTATATTGCAAATTATCGGTTCTAAATTCTCTTATAGCCCCACGAACCCCTGCTTCAATCTTACTATCATCGGTAATTTGGTTTTCATAATCGCTCTGCATCGTAAAAAAGTGGTTGTAGCCACTACCATTACTTTGCTGTTGGTAAAATGGATATTTACTTAATCCATTTGTGGAGTCTTTGTAGGAATCGATATTGCTCACATTCGCATTTGAAACCGAATTATAATTAAAATCAGCAGTAATATCATGACCATTTTGGGCGAAATTGTGCTTAAAGCTCAATTGCCCTCCAAAGTTCTGAAAATTAAAGGCAGAAGCGGTATTACGTGTGGTATTAGAGATGGGAGATGCCAGTTGCGTGGTATCAATGTGTTGTGTTGCAGTATTATTAAATGCCCCTTGTGTATAGTTTCCCGCAACACTTACGGTGTTTCTGTTATCTACAAAATAATCTATTCCACCCCTGTAAAACTGAAAGTGACCATTATTTGTTGCGTCTGTATTAGAGTAAACATTGGTTTTCAGCATATCATTATAATCAGTATTGGTAATTGAGTTAGAAATAGATTTACGTTGCATATAATTAGCACTACCCGTAAAGTTTATCTTATTCTGACGATAGTTTATATCCCCACCACCATTAAACTTTCCTCTCGTATCAACACCAGCCCTGACGTTACCATTATACCCATTCTTCCTATTTTTCTTTAAAACAATGTTCAATATACCTGCGTTGCCACCACTTGCATCATATTTTGCAGAAGGGTTGGTTACTATTTCTACCTTATCAATAATATCGGCAGGAATCTGGTCTAGCGTTAAAGTTGTTGGTCTACCATCCACAAAAATGGTTGGCGTAGCATTGCGCAGCGTCACATTACCATCAATATCCACACTCACAGACGGTATGCTTTTCATCACTTCAGTGGCGGTTTGTCCGGTACTACTAAGGTTTTTATCTACATTAAATACTTTTTTATCAATACCAATTTCCATCATCTGCCTTGTAGTTGTGGTTACCGTTACAGAAGCCATTTCTGTGGCATCGGTTTCCATCTTGATATTACCCAAGTCTTTCTCAGCCATCGAAGTTATCATCTGCATGTCTGGAGTAGTACCCGGTTGTGGCATTTTAATACCAAAACTAATAGGAGTCTCAATCTTTTTAAACCCTATAGAGGTTACTCTAAGCGTATATTTTGAAAACAAAGAGAGTCCATCCATATCAAAATCACCATTCCCTTCCGTAATGTCAGTTTTGGCAATTACCTGCTTCATCGCATGCGTCACCGTATCAAACTTATCCATTACCAGCTGCACGGTAACACCCACCATGCCCTTACCTTTCGTATCCACAATCTTACCATAAAAATGCCCAATATTGATGTTTCCTCTTGCGCCCCCTCCCCTATTGCCACCGCCCTGGTATTGTGCATTCACATTAAAAACAATAAATCCCAGTATCAAAACAGCATAAATTTTAAGCATAGTCATCTTTTTTAATTCAGACAAAATTCTTCCCCTTGGTTTAATTTAAGACCTTACAACTTGTTAAAAGGTTTTAAAACGCATTAAAAGGAGGAAAGTTGTACAATTTATCGGCGAATGTATAGTTTTAGTTTTAATGACATTTTAAGGTTAGGTTTATATGGCTTAAATATTCGGTAAAAGAAAGCACAAACAGGGTTAAGCAAAGGCGGCATCCATTTCTATATAGAAAAAAAGTTGAAAGAGGTAAAAAACCTTTGTTTTCCTTATGGTACCTATTTTAAAGTATGTCAATTGAATTTGGGTTTTAATAAAGTGACTTGTCCTAAAAAAGTTGCTTCGTGGCTCGCAATTACGCGAAGATTATGAAGAAAAAGAGGCACTTGTTATTGTTGAACGTATAGCTGGAAAGGTGTATTGCATAGCTAGGTGAGCAAATTGATTGGCACTAGCAGGTGGATTGTATAGCTTGGCAAGCGCATCGATTGGCATGGGTAGGTGGATTGATTCCCGACTTGGGGAGCTATGCGAAGGGCTTTGCTGCATGCCTTATTTAGCCAGATATCTGATTTGTGATTCTTCTATGTCAATTGGATGGAATGGAAAACAGCAAAAAGATAATGCTAGAATTACCTGTTCCTCAACAGTTTATAAATCTTGATTGCACCCATTAATAAAGCAATAAGTAATACTGGCCCAACCAACCCCCAAACCAAACTGATACTTTGTTTTACCATTACGAGCATGACAATGGATTGGGATGGGTGAATGGAGTAGCCAACAAGGGTGGAAGCAATGTAGATAATTATAAGATATGATAAAAACCAAATAGCCATCCTCCATCCAAATTTTACAATACATTGCACCCCTCAAAAAAAGAACAGATATGACACCACAAGTAGGCATAATAATGGGTAGCGATAGTGATTTGAGCGTAATGCAGGCTGCTGCCGATATTTTGCAACAATTTAATATACCTATAGAACTAACTGTTGTTTCGGCACACCGTACTCCACTTCGTATGGTAGATTATGCCACAAAGGCACAACAAAGAGGCTTAAAAGTAATTATTGCGGGCGCAGGCGGAGCAGCCCATTTGCCAGGAATGATTGCCAGTATTACCACCCTTCCGGTAATTGGTGTGCCGATAAAATCTAGCAATTCTATTGATGGTTGGGATAGTGTTTTGAGCATCTTACAAATGCCAAATGGTGTACCAGTTGCAACGGTAGCCTTAAATGCAGCAAAGAATGCGGGAATATTGGCCGCGCAAATAATTGGCACATCAAATAAGGAAACAAGTGCTGCCATCCATGCTTATAAAACTCTTTTGCAAGAAGAGGTACTGGAAAAAGTGGATGGTTTGAAAGCAAAGTTTTTTAATGGTTATGACAGATAATTAGCTCTCAAAAGATTACACCTTCTTTTTTAGCATCTTGTCCAATTCGCCACTTGTATCGTGGTTTATCAACATACTAAATAATTCGGCGGTGGCTATTGCATCGCCTGCCGCCCGGTGACGATCATTTACATGAATATTAAGCTCACGGCAAAGTGTACCCAAGCCATATTTTGGCAAACCAGGGAATATTTTCTTGGACAATTTAATGGTACACAGATTTGTTGTATTAAGTACAAAACCAGCCAATGCAAGCTCTTGTTGAACATATACATAATCGAACCCAACATTGTGGGCAACAAAAACCCTGTCTTTTAATAAATTAAAAATACTTTCTGCCAATTGCCCAAACCGTGGAGCCGTAGCCACCATGGCATCCGTTATACCGGTTAATCCCTGAACATATTTCTGAATGGGTCTGCATGGGTTTACCAATGTGGAATACTTACCTTCCACCTCATATCCATTGTGCAAAACAATGGCTATCTCGGTAATATTATTACCCCCTACCTGCCCTCCAGTAGTCTCTATATCAACAATTGCAAACATTTGTGGCGTTTTTACTACATTTTTTTCAATAATACACAATTTAATGTACTTTTTCTCCGTTATAGTGTAGAGTTATCCACAAATTAACATAAGTATTGAATTAGCTAACAAAAAAATAGGATTTATGCCCAGACAAGATGTATCAAAAGTAGACAGAGCAGTAAAGAATGTGACCTTTATCATTATGATTTATGCGACTATTGCCATAGCCTCATACTTGCATTTTAAAGGATAGTAGAACGCTTTATACAGAAATGCCCTGCAAAAAGGAATGGTATTAAATACTGTTCCTTTTTTTATTTTTATCCTTCAGCATACATTTTCATCTTAGGATACATTCTCCAAACTTCCCTTATTCATTTGTAGCAAATATTTATATTTTAAGTAAGTATATTTTGCATTGGAGTACGAAACAATGAAACCCATTTTTCCATCCAAGAACCCGAGAAAAATAATATACGACTGAATAAAATCGAACACCGGAGAAAGAAACCTTTTTACCAATGTTGCCTTTTTGCCCTGTGAATAATACTTTGTCGCGTTCAATCTTGCATATTTATAAGTCTTGTTTGTATTTTCAGAAAGATTTCTTACAGGGTAATGTTTGATAAATGCCCCTTTCAAAAATTTCTTTTCAATGCCCTCCCCTATCAGCGATTCATGTACAGGCGTTAAATCCCAAGAAATTACTTTTTTATTATACAATCTATATGTGGTATCTCTTCCCCATTTTCCAAAACGGATATGTTTCCCTAAAAAATAGTTTTGCCTTTTCAGTCCGTAAAGATTTGTAGGCAATGGCGACACTATGTGTTTTATAGCATCAACCAAGAAAGGCGTAACCCGTTCATCAGCATCTATTGCCAAAACCCAATCGTTCTTCGCGGCTTCTGCGGCAGCATTACGGGCAAATCCAAAGCCTTGCCAAGGCAATTGAAGTAGTTTTACATTTTCCGATTCAATAATTTGCACGGTTCCATCATCACTACCAGAATCTGTAACAATAATATCATCAGAAATTAATCGCGCAGCAACAATGCAATCCTTGATATTGACTGCCTCATTTTTTGTGATGATAATAACTGAAATTGGCAACATGAACTTTTATTGAAATACAAAAAGCAAATATAGCGGGCGGCAAAGTCTATTGTCGGAATTTTAAAATAATTAGACCCATTTTAATTAATGCAATAATATTGCCTCCGTTAATTAAAAATGGACAATGGTTGTCCAGCTTTAGTTATACAACATGAAATATATGCGTAAAATTACTGCCTGTAGTTTATTGATATCTACTTACAACTGGCCGGGTGCTTTGGAAGTTTGTTTATTGAGTGCGTTACAACAAACATTTCTTCCCTCAGAAATATTGATAGCAGATGATGGAAGCAAGGATGATACCAAGGCATTGATAGATAGTTTTAGAACAAAGACAACCATTCCTATTAAGCATGTATGGCAAAAGAATGAAGGATTTCAGGCAGGTAAAATCAGAAACAAGGCATTTGCTTTAGCAACCACAAATTATATTGTGCAGATTGATGGAGATATTATCATGCATCCAAAGTGCATTGAAGACCATATAAATATTGCCGAAGAAGGATATTTTATAGCTGGCAGCCGCACTTTACTTAATAAGGAACTTACAGAATCTGTTATTAAAGAAAAGAAAATACTATTTGGCATCTATACAAAAGGGAGTAGCAACATATTAAATGGATTACGTATTAAATTTCTTCGGGAATATTTATCTATAAGATACAAGGTTTCTGGAAAAGACAAGTACGATGGAAAAGGGTGCAATATGTCTTTCTGGAAAAAGGATTTATTGGCGGTAAATGGTTATGATGAAGCTTATGTGGGCTGGGGAAAAGAGGATACCGATTTAGTTATTAGGTTGATTAATTATGGCATAAAGAAAAAATACCTTAAAATGGGAGGCATTGCCTATCATCTTTTTCATAAACTGGTGCCAAGGGATAAACTGCAAGAAAATATTTTAAAGATGAATGCAGTATTAGAAAAAAGAAACACTTGGGCAGAAAAAGGTTTGAACCAATATTTGTAATGGGAAATCTTAAATTATTATTAGAGGAAGATAGCATCCGAATCAATAGAAAACCCTTCGAATATGCTTACAGGAATCAAATCTTCTTTTACATAGTTACCACGCCAAGCAAACTTATCATTAACTAAATCAAATACCTGCACCATGAGGTGTACAGGATCCACGATCCAATATTCCCTCACTCCGTTTTCTTCATATAAAGAGAACTTCTCTTTCATTTCTTTTCTTGTGTTACCAGGACTTAATATTTCTACTATCCAATCTGGCGCTCCAACACAACCTTTTTCATCCAGTTTTTTCAAATCACAAATAATAGAAATATCAGGTTGTACCACCGATATAATGGATTTGTTGGAAACAGACTTTCTTTTATTGGTAAGGCGCACATCAAAAGGGGCGGGATATAATTTACATTTCTTATTAAATAAAAATCCTTGTATTTGGTATATTAGGGATGTTGTAATCCCCTGATGAATCCTTAACGGCGCAGGGCTCATCCTGCTTATCCATCCTCTGATGAGTTCTACCCGCTCATCAAACTGCCAGGTAAGATAGTCGGCATACGTGTATTGTTTGGTAAAATCCAATTGTTCGATGTTTGTAATCATTTCTTTCTTTGGGGTAAAGTTAGCAGTTTTTGTATGGTATGTTCCTAAGCTAAATATTTTCA
>JANYEX010000202.1 GCA_025359725.1 Chitinophagaceae bacterium
GTGATTTCTGATGCGTGACGTTCCTTTAATCGTAGTCAACTAACTGCATGTGTACACCTGTAGCTATGCAGAACAGTCCATTGACAAATATTGCTTGGCTTATGCTCCGTGCAGGATTTACAGATGTATTGGTGACAGGAATACTTATCAAATGAATCAATGTCAAGCATAAACCGATGACAATACCCGCAAAACCATTAGGTGCTTTCTCATAAGTAGACCCTAGAATTACAATCAAGAAAATAAACATCATTACAAATTCAGTAACCAATGCAGACAATAGGTTGTAACCATCTGGCGAATGTTCGCCATAACCATTAGCGGTAAAATTACCGATGGGCTTGCATCATCAAGTGAAGGATGACTACATGCAGAACTTTCTCAATGAGTTCTGTCATAAGTTCAATAGGAGATATTTTGGTGAAAAATTATTTGATAGACTTGTCCTGGCTACACTAAAAAATCCTTGGTATAGTTAGTTGCCAAATAGCGGATAGCCATTTTATTTCAGATATTAGGATACATAAAAAGTTTTTGAAGTTTAGCAAAACATCTATTTTTCCATGGTGGTTACAAAAAAGGCTATCTCAATTTATCTTTTTTTGAGATAGCTCCATTAATCCATCCAACTAAAAAAGAGTTACTTGGGAATATATTTTGTCAATGTTTGAGAGTAGTTCAAATATAAAGGCTTCCCTGGCAAGGTAGTATCCTGTACCCAATCTTCAATTCGTACAATACCAACTCCTGGTGATACATACTCTACTTGATTTTCTACATTTACATTATTGCAATTGGTAGCAGTTATAAAGTTCTTATAACAGGTAAAACCATTGATAACTTTAGTACTTGCAAAAGCAAATTGCTGATAGGTAGTTAAACATGCGGGGTTAGAGAAATCTTGCGAAGAACCAAGCAATGCACCATCAGTGGAGGCTGTTGCAAAATAGGTGTATGGGTTTGTACCTAGGCTATCCATCGCTAAAAGATAGCTATTACCGTACTGATCGGATGCCGTTGCGAAATAGGCATAAGGACCAAACCAACCGTTATAATCAACAAAATTATAGAACAAAATCCCTGGCTCTGATGCAGAAGTTGCTGTAGCTGTACTTAAATAGGCAGTATCAGTGAGTACTTGCGGTGCAGCATGCAAACTATCCCAAGAAGAATCTTGATAAACCCAAATATTACCAGCTTTTAGTGGCATGAGAGCATTAGAGTCAACATTATTATTATTATTATTATTGTTGTTTACTACAACAGCACTTTTGTTGCAGGCTATCACTAAAACCAAAATACCAACGGTAAGGATTGATAATGCAAAATACTTTTTCATAATCTTATACTTTTTTTTTAGATACACAAAGATTGCGCTACGCTTCCTGTGTTGCTGTTAAAGGGACTATAAATCAATTTTATTCACCGATTGCAAAACTCAGTTTGCCTAAAGGTATTATTTCAACCCTAAAACAGACTGGGCTCCATACTTCCGCCGATAATGAATTACCCACCCAACCAATTCATTATAACTATTAATACCGCTCTTCTGTTTATTTGCTTTGAGGTATTGGTCGTAAACTGTTTTCATAACCGGTTCTACATAATTCTGTTTGCTAAGTATATAATCTCTGTAAATCCTTCTGTCCCTCTTTACAAGAGAATTTAAAGACTTAATGTTTAGAATAGCACTTATAAAGTCCGTATTGAATAATTCTGCGTTTGCAACTGTAAACAGTTCGAATAAAGCAGAATATCTAAACAGAGTATTTCTTGAATTTATTGCCGCCAAATAACCAACAAAACTTGCTTCACTCTCACTAGCATAACCAATCTGATGTGCCATTTCGTGGCAAGTAACATAAGGAATGTAGAACTTTGGTAAATCAGTATTCACCTGCGCTTCTCCACTAAAAGGGTTGTAATAACCAGAATAACCTGCATAACTAACCATGCCACTTAAAATAGACGACTTTACAGACTGATTATTGTAAGTAAGAAATGGCATTTTTATCTTCACATCCTTGTACGCATTAAAAGCTGTGTCAAATATTTTTATTGTTGCTGGATATATGTAATCACTATCGCCTAATGCAATTCTAGTAGTATTCAATTCATCAACAACATCGCAGAGCAAATCTTTCAGTTCCTGATTTGTATATGTCGTATCTTTTAATTTAAGTTGATTAGCAATACCAAGGCGAGAATAGTTTAACCCCCAAAGAATATTGAAACCTATATAAACCCATAGGAATCCCTTAACCGTACTTAATAGTTGGCGTTTCAATAGTAAAAAGGAATATTCTTTCTTATAAATCAAAATTGAAAACTTGACGAACCAAACTATCAGATAGATAATAAAAATTGCATACCCTATATCGCCCATACTAAATTGAAATCTTCCAAAAATGTACCGTTGAAAAAGGGATATATATGGATATAATTTCTCGTAGTAACAAGATTCGACAAATGATGGAATTGAAGAAACTATTTGTATAATTACAACCAAACTAACAGGAAGCAGCCATCCAAGCCACTGTTCAAACTGTGATTCATACGATTTATTTGTTTCTTTACCCATAATAACTGTGTAAATATCTCAATTATTCAGATAAAACCAAACTTTCCCTTTGATATTCGGATCAAGACCCGTACTTTTGCCCACCCAAAAAAGCGGACATGAGCAACCGTAGAGAGTTTGAGATAGCATTCGTGGGTTTGAAGCCTGGAGTTCATGAGTTTGAATACAAAATAGATAACAAGTTCTTTGGTTCGTACGGTGAACAAGAGTTTACAAACTGTACTGCAAATATCAAGTTACTTTTGGATAAAAAGAGTGGCTTTTTGCAACTGAAGTTTGACATTGATGGTTATACCGAGGTAGTTTGCGATAGGTGCAGTAATCCTTTAACCAAGCAATTGTGGGAAGAGTTTAATATAATTGTAAAGATTGTAGAAGACCCCGAAACAATGAACTTGCAGGAAGAAGACCCTGATGTATATTACATTGGCAGAGGCGAAAGCCATTTGAAAATTGCCGATTGGATATATGAATTTGTTTCACTTTCTGTTCCTTTGCAAAAAATGTGTGCCGATAGTGATATTGGTGGTCAGCAGTGCAATAAAGAGGTGTTGGAGAAGTTGAAAAAAATGGAAGAAGCGGTTTCTAAAGATAGCAACCCAATTTGGAAAGGACTAGATAAATTTAAGGGGTTAAAATAATTTGACCCATCTTATTAATAAACAACAATAATTTCTAATCAAATAAATTTGACATTATGCCAAATCCCAAACGTAGGCATTCACAACAACGCAGTGCTAAGAGAAGGACACACTATGTAGCACAAGAGGTTACATTGAGCAAGGACACTACTACTGGAGAAATTCATGTACGTCACCGTGCGCATGTAAGCGAAGGAAAGTTGTATTACAAAGGCAAATTAGTTTCTGAAAAAGCCCCTTTAAAAGCATAAGGCTTAGGCTAGAAACTTGGTAATTTAATTATCTATTTTCCACACATGAATATTGGCATTGACATGATGGGGGGTGACTTCGCACCGCTGGAAGCTGTGCAGGGGTTATTGCTACATACTCAATCCAATCATATTGGGGTTAATATATTCTGTATAGGTGATGAAGCAATTGTTCGTTCTTTATTGGACGATCACAATGTTTCATCATTTAATTTGCATCTGGTACATACCCCAGAAGTAATCGGTTACCACGAGCATCCTACAAAAGCTTTTAAGGAAAAACAAAAGAGTTCAATAGTAGTAGGTTTCCACCTACTAGCTGTAGGAAAAATAGATGCGTTCATTAGTGCAGGCAATACAGGTGCCATGCTTGTAGGTGCCATGTTTAGTGTAAAAACCATACCTGGTGTATTAAGACCAACTGTTAGCGCAATTCTTCCTAAGATAAATGGCGGAAACGGTGTTTTATTAGATGCAGGCTTAAATGCTGACTGTAAACCAGAACACCTCAATCAGTTTGCCATTTTAGGTAGTCTTTACTCACACTACATTTACAATATCCCCACTCCAACTGTTGGATTAATTAATATTGGTGAAGAAGAAGGAAAGGGTAACATTCTTGCCCAAGCAACTTATCCAATTCTAAAAGAAAACAACCTCATCAATTTTATTGGTAACATAGAAGGCCGTGATTTCTTTAGCGATAAAGCAGATGTAATGGTTTGTGATGGTTTTGCTGGAAATATTATCCTTAAAATGGCTGAGACTTTCTATGACCTTATGGCTTTAAAAGGTATGGAAAACGACAGCTATTATAACCGTTTCCATTATGAAAACTACGGTGGTTCACCAGTAATTGGTGTTGCGAAACCAGTAATAATTGGTCATGGTATAAGCACTGCAAAAGCTTTTAATAATATGATTGAACTTGCTATCAAAATGGTTGAAACAGATTTGTGTGGCAAGATAAAAGAAAGTTTTAGCACCTTAGCATAATTTTCTCAGTATATTAATCTGAACTTAACTTATCTATATTGGGCAGTTGTAACGAAACAACAATATCTTCTCTTATTTTGCTTTTCAGAAAAATAGTTCCTTGCAGAATATCTGTATATCGCTTTATGATGTGCAACCTTAGACCAGTTCCTTGAATGTTTACTGCATTTCTGCCCCGATAGAGGCTACTAAACAAATGCGGCTGATCTTCTTCAGAAATACCTATACCGTTCTTCTTTTGTTAATAACAAAGAAAAAAAGCTTCGTAGCAGAACACACTCTGAATCTATTTTCTAAATAATTTCTTTTAAAGCCTTGATTACAGTGTCAATTTCTTTGTAAGTATTGTGTTTGCTAAATGAAAAACGGATGGAATCGAGGTTTGGGTCGTTATTAATGGCTTGCATCACATGGCTGCCTTGGTTGGCACCACTCGTACATGCACTTCCACCGCTGGTACAGATGTTATTTATATCAAGATTATATAAAATCATCTCGCTCTTCTCAGACCTAGGAATGCTTACACTCAATACAGTATATAAACTACTACCAGCGACATCCCCATTAAAAACAATAGGGGGAATGTGTTTTTGCAACTGTTCTACCATATACAACTTAATACTTTTTATATAAGTACTATCTGCCTCGTAGTTGGCGGTTGCTATCTCTAAAGCCTTTGCAAAACCAACTATCCCATACACATTTTCTGTACCTGCCCGCATATTCCGCTCTTGGGCACCACCATAAACAAAAGGCTTTATTTTTATGTTCTCATTGATATAAAGAATACCAACTCCCTTCGGCCCATGGAATTTATGGGCAGCACCTGTAATGAAATGAACAGGGGTACTACGAAGATTCAAGGGATAATGCCCCACCGTCTGTACAGTATCAGAAAAGAAGATGGCGTTGTATTGTTTACAGATATCTCCAATTGAATAGATGTCTGAAAGGTTACCAATCTCATTGTTGGCGTGCATCAATGCCACCAAACATTTTTCATTGGGCATGGCAGCTAACAAATCAGACAAGTTATCTAGGTCAATATGCCCATTGGGTAAAAGCTTTACAAAAGAAAAAGAAACTGCCCCATTATTATGTAGATACTCTACTGTGTGCAAAGTAGCATGATGTTCTATGGGTGAAGTTATGATATGCGTACATCCCAAATCCCTGACGGCAGCGGTCAGTGCCATGTTAGTACTTTCTGTTCCGCCTGATGTGAAAAATATTTCAGCAGGGTGCGCATTTAGTAGCTTGGCTACCATCTTGCGAGCGTTCTCAATAGCCAATCTACATTCCCGACCGTAACTATAAATAGAAGAGGGATTACCAAAACTAGTAGTAAGATAAGGCATCATGGCAGCCAATACCTCAGCATCCAATGGCGTAGTTGCCGCATTATCTAGGTAAATTCTTTCTTTAATCATATAAATTAGGGGTAAGGGATAAGGAGTAAGGCATAAGTTAGACGTTGTAAAGGTTAAGAGGTAAGGTAATAGATTTTCTTCTTTGTGTTACTTACGCCTTATCCCTTATTCCTTACGCCTTTCTTTTTAAGAAATCATCGCTTCTCTAATGTCTTGCATCAACCTATGTGCGATGTTATCTGCTGTTGTTTCAAAATTACTCTCAGCATAAATCCTGATGATAGGTTCGGTATTGCTGGTACGGAGATGTACCCAATCATTATCAAACTCTATCTTCAATCCATCTTCTGTATTAATTGGGTTCTTTTTATATTTCTTTTTTATGTGTTCAAAAACTTTCTTAATGTCCGTTCCTGCTTCTAATACTATCTTATTTTTACTCATAAAATAGTGTGGATACTGATTACGTAGTTTCAACACACTCTTTTTCTCATGTGCTAGATGGGTTAGAAACAAGGCAATACCAATCAACGCATCTCTACCATAATGTAGGTCTGGCACTATAATACCCCCATTACCTTCACCACCTATTACTGCGTTAGTTGCTTTCATTTTGGCAACTACATTTACCTCACCCACCGCACTTGGGGTATATTCGCCCCCATGCTTTAGGGTAACATCTTTCAATGCCCTAGTAGAAGACATATTGCTTACAGTATTACCTGTTCTGTGCTTTAATACATAATCTGCCACTGCTACCAACGTATATTCTTCACCAAACAAACTACCATCCTCACATACAAAACAAAGTCTATCAACATCTGGATCAACAGCAATACCAAGGTGTGCATTTTGTCTGGTAACAGCCTCACAAAGCCCCCGCAGATGCTGCGGTAAAGGTTCTGGATTATGTGCAAACTGACCGTTTATCTCACCGTTTAACACAGTATATTTCTCTACGCCCAAAGCATCTAGCAATGCAGGAACAGCCGTTGCTCCAGTACTATTAATAGCATCTATCACTATCTTGAAATTGGCACTCTTAATTGCCGCAACATCTACCAACGGATAATTAACTACTGCTTTTATGTGGTTATCCAACGCATTGGCATCTATTGAGTATGTACCCAGATTATCTACACTTGCAAAACTATAGTTGTCGTTGGCAGCCATCTCTAATATTTCCGCACCATCATCCCCGCTAATAAATTCGCCTTTACTGTTTAGTAGTTTCAGCGCGTTCCATTCTTTAGGGTTATGACTTGCAGTTAATATGATACCACCCGCAGCCTTGTGAAAAACAACGGCCATCTCTACAGTAGGGGTGGTACTAAGGTCGAGGTCTATAACATCAAGCCCCAAAGCATTTAAGGTACTCACTACAAGCCCCTGCACAAGTTCTCCACTTATGCGACCATCACGACCAATAACTATTCTTTTATTATTTGCAGTTTCTGGTTGTGCCAAGATAAATGTACCATACGCGGCAGTAAACCTAACAACATCCACAGGACTTAGTGACTCTCCTACCCTCCCACCAATTGTTCCCCGGATACCAGAAATGCTCTTTATTAATGACATAAATTATAATTTAAATTAACTAAGAGCGAGGTGCAAACTTAGAAGAAAACTTATTTCCCTAGGTCGTTATTTTTTTACACCCTATCTTAGCCCGATGATGAAGAAAGCATGGTTTAAAGATTGGTTCAATTCCTCGTACTACCATTTACTCTATCAAAACAGGGACGACAACGAGGCGCAGGCATTTATTGAGCGACTAATTGCGTACCTAAAACCTAAAGACAACGCCACGATGCTTGATGTTGCATGTGGCAAGGGAAGACATAGTAAGGTTTTGGCAGATATGGGGTTTGATGTAACTGGGATAGACCTTTCGGAGGCTTCAATTGAGGAGGCAATGCTGGATGAGAGTGATACCCTACACTTTTTTCAGCACGATATGCGCCTTCCATTCCGAATAAACTATTACGATTACGCCTTTAATTTCTTTACCAGCTTTGGTTATTTTAAAACCCAACGCGAACACAACAATGCCATCCGCTCCATTACTCAAAGCGTTAAAACAAATGGATTGTTTGTAATAGATTATCTAAATGTGCAGTATATATCAGACCGGTTAGAAAAATCTTTTACCAAGGTAATTGATAATGTACAGTTTGAAGTAACCAAATGGGAGGATGCTAATCATTTCTTTAAAAAGATACAGATTACAGAATCGGGGGTTAGTAACGACCTAGATCATTCTTATACAGAACGGGTAGCCAAGTTTACCCTTGCAGATTTTGGTCGTATGCTTACCGAATATGGCACCGAAGTAATAGAAGTTTTTGGGGACTATAACCTTGGTATATATGATGCCAAAACATCGCCACGGTTAATAATTATTGCGAAAAGGGTATAGAGGAATAACAGCAACACCTAGTTTGGTTGATTTATAACTTCACTACCAAACTTGCAGTTTCGTAGATGTATTCCGTTGCTTTTAGCAACAAAATAATCCTTCGAGGCTACAAGCCTTAAAAAGCGGGGGTGTCTTTTTGATAAATGTAAGTAATGCTTTGATGACCAAATTCATAATTTTCTTTTTAGGCAGCAAGCAAAATACTTGTTGTAGCCCCATAGAGGAATTTTATTAATCCATACCGCAAGAAACTATTTTTAAAAAAGAGGGCTTTCTACCCATTTCAGGTATAAAATAGTTTTTTAGGGCAATAAAAAATTTAAATAATTGCAACAAAAAACAGATATTTCAGTAAAATATTTATTTGAAGAAAAATCTTGATACCCTTTTTGGCTTTCATATACCCTTAAATAGCGTGTTTTCGTAACTATAAAGTGCATCTTTTTGAAATTTTGCAACATAGTTTTGAAATTTTGCAACATGGTTTTGAAAATTTGAAACATGGTTTTGAAAATTTGAAGCATAGTTTTGAAATTTTGCAACATGGTTTTGAAAATTTGAAACATAGTTTTGAAATTTTGCAACATGGTTTTGAAAATTTGAAACATGGTTTTGAAAATTTGAAACATAGTTTTGAAAATTTGAAACATGGTTTTGAAAATTTGAAACATGGTTTTGAAAATTTGAAACATGGTTTTGAAAATTTGCAACATAGTTTTGAAAATTTGAAACATGGTTTTGAAAATTTGAAACATAGTTTTGAATCTGTGCAACATAGTTTTGAAAGTAAAAAAACGCTTCTTTTTTTTAAGAAAAGGGATTGTTTTACTATTTTAAGTTGAGAGTAACTCAAACTTACCCCGTCGACTTTGGTGTTCTTTACCGCTGTCTTTAAATAAATAGGTGGGATTAATTATAGTATGCTACGTTCACAAACTAGAAAGATGTTGGTAAAGAATACCAACATCGGCGAAAATATTTCTTCGCAAGAAAGTTTATTATCTTCTTGTAAATACCATTGTATTTTTTTTATTCTTTGTTTCCATTGCCCATTTTCGTCTTTTATTTTAAATTGCCAAAACATTTTAAACTCATCCTTTTCTAAACACTCTTTACTTCTTTCAATAGGGCGTTTTCTCGAAACAACTTCCGTAAAATTTTATAAATCAGACTTTACATATAAACATTCCATATTACTTAATTTTTAAACTTTAATTAAATGAAATATTATAAACCATATCCCTTTGTTTTGTAAAACGTTTGTATTGCGATGGTAATTAAGAATACCAAAAGTTTTACAGCCATGAAATTAATCGATGCCATTATCAATAATCCAAAAGAAAGTAGGAAAGGATGGATGTTGGATATATTTGAGAAGAACGGATTGCTGAACAAGAGCAATCAACGTTTTCAGTTTTGGCAACATGAAAACCATCCCATACTATTGGACGGTGATGAAACAAGGTTCTTGCAACGGTTACAATATTTGCATGAAAATCCAGTGAGGGCAGGTTTTGTTTCACTTCCACAAGAATGGAAATATAGTAGTGCCATTGACTTTTATACTACGGGTAAAGGCTTATTAGATTTGGTGGCATAAAATATAGTTATTGTGTAGTAACGGCTAGGCACAGGTCAGAGACCATGCGCTAGACCCCGATTGTTATACAGACCTGCCCAGATGGAAACCACTACATCTGAAAATGAGTTTTGCACATAGGATAATCAATCAACACAACACGCACTTTATTAGATGTACCGTTCATAAAAAGGGTTCTTGAAGATAAATGATTTGTAAAAAGTATTCAAACCTTATGGTTCAACGAAATTGGCACACTCATTAGTTATTAATATTATAAATTAGTTGACGATTAGAACAGAAAAACAACTATATTGCGAAAAATAAAATAATATAAAATGTTTAAAAAATTTACAACGGCAGACAAACTTCTATTTGTTGCTGCTTTGCTATCCTTGATATTCTCTGAAATTCTTTATTTTCAGGGAGAAAAAGCTGACGGAAATTTTATTGGAATATGGGTTCCTTCAATACTTGCGTTTGGTATTTATTTAAAACTAATTAATACATCAAAAAATGACTGAGATCATACCATATTTTGCCGGACTTATAACGCTTCTATTTGGTGCTGGGTTTGCTTCAGCAATTAACCAAGCTAATAAAAAAAATTAATAGTTTTTCAGCGATTTAACTAATCTAGGTGTTTGGGTGCTGTTCGTAGGTGTTAGCGAAGCGCATCTCAAACTGGTGTACTAACAGAATATTTATCCCGTTAGTGCATAATACCTCGCTAGTCCACATCACTTTGGCTTTCCACGCCTTTATTCGTGTCTCACAAAACAATAAAAATGGTTTGTAAGACATAAATAAAGGCGAAGGATTTTAAAGTTGCGAGAATTATTTATACTCCCGATGAATTCAATATGCTATGAATAGATAAAATAACTGCTAAATCTGTTGATAAACAATAACAATGGACAATGTTTTTTTATACAGCAAGCTTTCCACATTGCCAGAGAATATGAAAGCAGAAGTAGGGGATTTTATAGATTTCTTAATCAGTAAGGCGCAAAAAGAAAAGGTAAAAAAACACATACCCAAACCTAAGTTTGGTAGTGGGAAAGGTCTTTTTAAAATGAGTAGCGACTTTGATGAACCCTTAAAAGACTTTAATGAATAGACCTCTTCGGAAATTCATTCTAGGCAACAAACCACTTTCAAAAACACTAAATCGTCCTTTCGAGGCACGAGAAGTATAACTAGATTGATGGAAAATTTCCCTAACTATTTGGATATTCTTTGTATTTTATTGAATTTCTCGTGCACGAGAATGACGTAAAGATTAAACTTCATAAGAAACCCATCGAAAATCAGCTTGTCAGACTGAGCCTGTCGAAGTCGGGATGATAACTTTAACCTGATTGCGCTTCGACAAGCTGCTAATGACAAGTGGTTTAATTGTTTAAAAATCAATAGACATATTTTGAAGATATTTGCCCTTCGACAGGCTCAGGGAGACAGTCTTGCTGATTTTCGAAGAGGATATTTTGTTATATCAATAAACTTGAGAAACGCTGATTAATGCCTCAGCGTGACAAGCTTCTTGATTTTCGTTGAGTACATCACGTCATTCCCCGCTATTGCAAGCTTTTGACGTGTTGAGGTGCAAAATGTTAGATGCCTTTATTATAGTATGTTTTTATTATAGCAGAGACAAACGAAATGTTTACGTTAGCAACGACTAAACTTCCGATTCCCGATGCTCCTTCCTACCTAAATTATTGACTTTAGAAATATTAACTAAAAAGTAAAATACGGAGGTGTTAGTTTCTTTAACTTGCAGCCAATTAAATTATTGTTCAAATTAAATAAAACAAAAAAGTTTATGAAAAAAATCATGTTAGCAGTTGCCCTTATCGTTTCTACGGTGGGTATTTACTCTTTTACTACCAAAGCGGGTGGGGATGTTTACTCTGCAGATGTTGCGAAAAGTAAGGTTGAATTTATAGGTAGCAAAAAGGAAGGTTACCACACAGGTTATTTTAAACTAAGAAGCGGACAAGTAAACGTAGAAAATGGTAAGATTACTGGCGGTAAATTCAGTATTAATCTCGATTCATTAAAGATTACTGATGATGCTGGCGAAAAACTAGAAGGACATTTGAAATCACCTGCTTTCTTCGATAACGGAAAAAGCAATGAAGCTACTTTTTCTATCTCTAATGTTAATTATACCGCAGATAACAAAGCTGATATTGATGGTATATTGACACTTAAAGGTGTAACTGTTCCAGTTAAGTTTACTGCTTATATCCGTAACATTGATGCGGCTAAATTCTTTGCAGAAGCGTCTGTAGTAATAGACAGAACTGCCTTTGGAATGAGCTATGGCAAAGGCAATATTGCCGACGAAGTACAGATAAATGTGCATTTGTTCGCAAAAAAATAGTTCGATTGTAAAATCAGGTACGTAATTTGTTTCTATAATATAAGCCCCTCAAGCTACCGAGGGGCTTTTTTATGGACTGATTGAAATATTTTGTTTGTAAATACGTTTCTATTACAGAGTGATACTAGTTTTTGGCTTTCTGAATATCTTTTAAATATGAGCAACATTTCTTTCGACAACCAGATTAACGCTTTTGCGTATAAAAATGACAAGGATTTAAAACTATCTAGGTTTTTATTCCGCTCAATGACCTATCCCCTATTTGTACCTGTGGCTGCTAGGGCTACTCCATTATTAATGAAATTTAATTTGGGTGTAATAAACAGATTGGTACGCAGAACTATCTTCAAACAGTTTGTAGGCGGCGAAACATTAGGCGAAACATCTGCATTGGCAAAGAAACTAAGCGAGTATAACGTAGGGGTAATATTAGACTATGGCCTAGAAGGCAAAGAAGGCGACGAAAACTTTGAGATAGCGACCGATAAATTTATTGAAGTAATAAGATATGCAGCCACACAGCCTAATATACCCTTTATAAGTATCAAGGTTTCTGCATTTGCACCTGCAAGTTTACTAAAAACACTCAACGAAGCCCCAAGGCTACGCAGTGGGATACACGACAACGAACAAGAAGAAGCAGAGTGGGATAAAGTGTGCGATCGGATGTATAGAATATGCGAAGTAGCAGCAGAATGTAATATAGGCGTGGCAGTAGATGCCGAAGAAAGTTGGTTGCAAGACCCTGTGGATAGGCTTACAATGGAGATGATGGAAGAATTTAATAAAGGAAAGGTTATTGTTTATAATACTATACAGCTTTACCTCCACGACAGGTTGAAATTCCTTGAAATATCTAATGATATAGCCAAGCAAAGGGGGTATTTATTGGGTATTAAAATGGTAAGAGGGGCGTATATGGAAAAAGAACGGGCGAGAGCCAGCCAATTTGGATACCCCTCACCTATTCAGCCTAATAAGGAAAGTACGGATAGTGCTTTTAATAAAGCAATCAGATATTGCCTTGACAATATTGAAAACATTTCTGTTATTATAGCATCACACAATGAGCAAAGCAACCTTTTGGCAATAAACATGATGGAAGAAAAAGGGATTGAGAAGAATCATCCACATATCTATTTCTCGCAGTTGTATGGTATGAGTGATAATATAACCTTTAATCTAGCGAAAGATGGTTATTCAGTATCTAAATACCTTCCTTTTGGACCCATAAAAGAAGTTATTCCTTACCTGATGAGAAGGGCGCAGGAAAACAGTAGTGTTGGTGGACAAACCAGTAGGCAACTAGTTTTAATTAACGAAGAGATAGAAAGAAGAAAGCAATTGCATAGTTAATACAATTGCTTTCAAAAAAAATAAGTTCTCATGTTGTCAAGCTGTTCTCGGATTTTTAGATATCTAGGAATAAAAACGAGGTTAGAACGAACGTAAAGCTAACATTTATTACAACTTACAGTACAACCAACACCAATTAAGTAGTAGATATCCTAACAATCGGAATTACTTAACACCACTATTATCAACAGCCATTACAGGTGTTGCCCCTAACTTCTTTATAACCTGCATTACTTTTATGGCTGTACCTAAATGAGAAGTGCTATCCCCATTAATTACTACAGAAGGCTTATCAGTTTCGTTAGCAAGGTAGGCTTTCAATTCCCCTTCCAAACTATCAATAGAAACAGGCTTCTGTCCAATATATAATTTCTGATTTTTATCTACTGTAATAACTACCGTTTGCTTTGCCTTAGTATCACTCTTCGCTTTAGGGTTAGAAACCTTTATTACATTAGGATTTGCGAGGGTAGAAACAATAAGAAAGAACAGAAGAAGGATGAATAATATATCGTTAAGGGCACCAGTATGCACCTCTGGGTGAGTCCTTAATCTTTTGCGTATGTTCATGTTGAAGATGTAAGAATGATTAAAAGATTACCTAGTAGGCTCTTGAAGCATATCGATAAAATCAGCACTTGCAGATTCCATTTTGTTGGCCGTCTTATCTATTTGTGTACTCAGGTAGTTGTGCCCTACATAAGCAATAAGCCCTATTATCAAACCAGATGCACTAGTAACCATCTTAGTGTAGATACCTCCAGCAATAGTGCCTAAGGTATATTCCCCAGTAGAAGCAATACCATAAAACAACTGAACCATCCCTACAATAGTACCTAAAAATCCAAACATTGGGGCTATACCAGCAACTAAAGAAAGTATAGAGAGATTACGTTCCATCTTATACATCTCAAGCTTACCAACATTCTCCATACTTTTCTCTATAGCATCTATACTTTTACCAATCCGTTGAATACCCTTATCAATCATACGGGCAACAGGGTTGTTAGTATTCTTAGCAAGGTTTCTGGCAGCAGCGATATTCCCCGAAATGATGTTGTCACGGATAATACTCATGAATCCTGGATCTATTTTAGAAGCCTTGCTAATGGCAATCAACCTTTCAAAAAAGATGAAAACAGAAATTACTAACAACAAATAAAGAGGGTACATGATAAAGCCTCCCTTTTGTAGCAATTGCCACATAGAAATTTTTTCTGCTACGGGGATAGCGTTCGATATAGCCTTGCTTGTACTGTCGGCAATGGCATTACTAATTTGCAATAAATAAAACATGAGCAATCTAATTGATTAATAAAAGCTAAAGTAAGCTGTTTGGTACTTAATGAAGGAATTGTGTGGATAAATTTTGAAATGATTAATTGTCTTACATTTCTTATTAACCCCAAATTTGATAGACAGGTAGGCTTTTTAATGGTTTAATATTCTACAGCAGAATACTTGTTAAAACCTATGACTTAGCTTCCTTCATTTTCATCATGCCAATTATTTGTTTCATGGTTTTATCCATTCCTTCTGCGCTACCATCTAAGAAAATAACATTACCACTACCTAACTCAGCAAAGTTTTTAATAGCTTCTGTCCACATACTAAAGAGGATTACATTGGTATCTAAATTGGCTTCTTTCATTTGTTCAGCTGCCTGACTCATGCCACGAGCAACTTCTTCCCGGAACAACGCAACTCCTTGTCCACGTAACCTAGCCGCTTCTTTCTCTGCTTCCGCAGATATCTTAATGGCATTACCTTCCGCTTCAGCAGCTTTTGTTTTGGTGATTAATAAAGCCTGTCCTTCATTTTCAGCAGCAGCTTTCAGATTATTACTAGCCACTACCTTACTCATGCTTTCCATTACAGCCTTATCAAAAGTGATGTCATTAATCTGTAAATCCTGTAAGTGGTAACCCCATTCTTCCAGAGAATGATCTATTTGTTCCTTAACATATTCTACAATTCCCCTGCGGGCAATCAATATTTCTGCTTGCTTCTTAGTAGCAACAAATGCACGGATTGAACCTTCTACAGTACGGATTAATGCTTGCATCAAATCCTTATCACTAATGAATTTAAAAGCTACTTTCTTTACAGTCTCTTCTTCTGAGTTCTGAACAGAATACAAAAGCATACTCTTAAAGTAAACATTTGCTTGATCGATGGTAACTGCTTGAAACTCTAGCTCAACACTACGATTCTGGATACTGATACGCTTATAAATCTGCTCAACAAGGGGTATCTTAAACCTTAATCCAGGAAGAAGAATACGCTGGTACTTGCCAAACATTACTATCACAGCAATGGTACCTTGATTTACTGTCAATAAGCCACTAAAGCCTATGAAAATAAGTGCTAAGAGCCACCAAAAATTAATAAAGAATTGCATAATTTATATTTTTTGGAAAGGTACTGTGAATAGGTTTAACAAATACAACTGTTCATAATTAATTAACAGAATCAACACATCAACTCTATCAGTTCAATTGCTTGTCTTGCTTCTTTTACATCATGCACCCTCAGGATATTTGCCCCTTTCTGCAAGGCAATAGTATTTATAACTGTAGTGCCATTCAATGCTTCTTCGGCAGTTGTTCTTAAAGGTTTATAAATCATTCCTTTTCGGGAAATACCCACTAGTAAAGGCTTTTCTAATATACTGAAAGCCTCTAAGTTCTTTAATAATTGATAATTATGGGCTAAAGTCTTGCCAAAACCAAAGCCAGGATCAATAATTACATCTTTAATTCCA
This sequence comes from Chitinophagaceae bacterium, assembly GCA_025359725.1. Taxonomy (GTDB): domain Bacteria; phylum Bacteroidota; class Bacteroidia; order Chitinophagales; family Chitinophagaceae; genus Parasediminibacterium. Next base: position 16,350 of record JANYEX010000202.1, read on the forward strand.
GCTTTTTTACAAACGTCAACACGCCCAATAAAATAATCTAAAACTTCATTTCCAATGTCCTTATAAACTGGATTATCCTGCATTGTCTTAGGCTTCCCTTGAATATGCATGCAGATATATGGTACACTTAGCTTGGCAACCGCATCTATCATTTCTTCATCAAACACTCCCCCACTGATGTCATTTACTATACTTGCCCCAGCATTTACAGCTTCTTTGGCTACAGAAGCATAATAGGTATCAATAGAAACATAAGTTTCTGGGAACGATTTGGCTATCTCTTGTACAATAAGTATTACCCTGTCTATTTCTTCTGCCGCACTTATTGATTCGCTACCTGGTTTAGTAGTTTGTCCCCCAATATCTATTATAGTCGCCCCCTCACCTATCATCTTTTCTGCAAGCAAAACAGCCTCTTGTATTCCAGTCTTTCTACTATCCACAAAAAAAGAATCTGGAGTTGCATTAATAATTCCCATAACTATTGGCTTATTCAACACTAAAGCCTTTCCTTTGCAATTGAGAATTGTTTTTCCATTGTATAAGTTCTTGTACATAATTGTAAAAGTAGTAGATAGAAAATAATTGATTGAATTTACATAGATAAAATGAAAAAAGCTTTATTAGTTGTTCGTTGGTTAGTTGGATTACTTTTTATTTTCTCTGGCCTGATAAAGGTAAACGACCCCTTAGGACTCAGTTATAAAATGCAAGAATTTTTTGAGGTTTGGGGTATAGATTTCCTAAATAAGTATTCGTTAGGAATGGCATTGATAATGAATATGCTTGAGGTAGGTTGCGGCGTGGCATTATTGATTGGTTTCAGTAGAAAATTTACAATCCGTATTCTTCTTTTGTTAATCATTTTCTTTACTTTCCTTACTGGTTATGCCCTACTGAGTGGTAAGATTAAAACTTGCGGTTGCCTTGGTGATTGCCTACCACTTACTGCCACACAGAGTTTTATAAAGGACTTGGTGCTTTTGGTTATGATTGTACTATTAGCATTGTTTGATAAAGATTTAAAACCTGTTTTTACAACTATCACCACAAATACCATCTTGATGCTGAGTATTATTACTTGTGTTTTATTGCAAGACGCAGTACTTAATTATCTTCCTTACATAGATTGTCTTCCGTTTAAAATAGGTAATAACCTTGTGGAGCAAATGGAAAAACCAAAGGATTATGTTCCCGATAGTACCGTAATAACGTATCACTATAAAAAAAGAGGAAAGACAATTGAGTTTGACCAAAGTCATTTTCCAGATGATTTTGATAGTTCTTACATATTTATAAGTAGGTATGATAAACTAATAAGAAAAGGTACTGGGGGTGCAAAGATTACGGACTTTAACCTCATCACCCCTAGCGGAAATGATACCACACAGGCTCTTTTTTCTATGCCGAAATATGTTATGGTGATGGGCAATTCTTTTCATACCAACTTTTACAGGTGGCATAATGATTTATTAAAGGTGAAAGAATACTGTACTGCTAATAATATTTCCTTGTTCTATGTTACTCCGCAATCTGGCGAGGAATCAACTGTGTTGGCGAAGGAAAATATTGTAGTTTTAAAGTGTGATGCCACCATTACAAAGACTGCGGCAAGGGTAAACACTACTTATTACTTCATGAACCATTCAACTGTTGTAAATAAATGCAGTGATAGGAATATCAATAAGATTATGGATAGGCTGGCAGAACTAAAAGCCCTTTAATTTAAAAACAATATAGCGTAAATAAGGGATGATACCATTTCTCATTCCTAAATATGCCTGCCGTTATCATTACAATGAACGTATTTATGTATTTCACCTTTTGTAAGTATTATTTTCTATTCTGAAAGAACTATTTCAGGCGTAAAAAGAACCATTTGAGATACAAATCCTTGAGAATTTGTGTCTCAAATGGTTCTTTTTGTGCTTCCGGGAGTTCTTTTTGCGTATTAAATGGTTCTTTTTGTCCTTAAAATGGTGCTAATTAAGAGGCAAATGGTTCTTTTCTTCGAAGAAATAGTACCAACTACAGTCCTTTTATCATCCTTGCTTCAACCAATATGTATTCCTAAGTGCAATAACCTCTTTATAAATTAGCATCCTTAATACTTAGCCATGATACCCACATAGTTTGCAGGAGTAATGGCTTTTAACTCATCTTTCAATTCACTACTTACCTCTAGTGTATCTATAAAGTCGTGGATAGAAGATTTAGTAATTGAATGATTACCCCTTGTCAAACCCTTCAATGCCTCGTAAGGATTTGGGTAATTTTCTCTTCTGAGAATGGTTTGTATTGCCTCGGCAACAACCGCCCAGTTATGTTCTAGTTCATCCTGAATTTTGATCTCATTAAGTAAAAGCTTTCCTAACCCTTTTTCTAAGCTTTTTATGGCTAATAAAGTATGCGCAATAGGCACACCGAGGTTACGAAGAACAGTACTATCTGTAAGGTCTCTTTGCAAACGACTAACGGGTAGTTTGGCGGCAAAATGCTCCAAAAGCGCATTGGCAACGCCCAAATTACCTTCTGCATTTTCAAAATCAATAGGGTTTACTTTATGAGGCATTGCAGAAGAACCTACTTCGCCCTCTTTAGTTTTTTGTTTAAAATAATCCATGCTGATATACGTCCATACATCTCTACAAAGGTCTATCAGTATTGTATTTATTCTTTTTATAGCATCGCAATGAGCCGCAAGGTTATCATAATGTTCTATTTGAGTTGTAAACTGCATTCTTTGAAGACCAAGATAATTATCTACAAATTCATTACCAAGTTTCACCCAATCTTTTTCTGGAAAAGCGATGTGGTGAGCATTGAAATTACCCGTAGCACCCCCAAACTTAGCAGCATAAGGTATGTGAGAAAACAGTTGTACCTGATTAGCAATACGCTCTACAAAGACCATTATTTCTTTACCCAATACCGTTGGCGATGCAGGCTGCCCGTGCGTACGTGCAAGCATAGAAATAGTTTTCCAAGTGGTTGCCAACTGCTGCAAATTGGCTTGAAGGTTGGCAATAGCTGGCAGATAATCCTGCTCCATGCAATGCTTCCAACTGAGCGGGATAGCTGTATTGTTTATATCCTGAGAGGTTAGTCCAAAATGAACCCACTCTTTTAGAGATTCAATTCCTATTGCCTCAAAATGTTTTTTAATAAAATATTCAACTGCCTTAACATCGTGGTTAGTGATGGCTTCAATATCTTTAATTGCTTGAGCATCCGTCAGACTAAAATCATCAGCAATGGCTTTTAGCTTTTGTTTTGCCTTAGGCGTTAGTTTAAAAAACTTTTTATCAGCCAAAAACAAGAAATATTCCATCTCTATATAAACCCTGTATTTGATAAGAGCAAACTCTGAAAAATAATTACCCAAGAAGTTTACTTGCTTGCGATAGCGGCCATCGATGGGCGAAATAGCGGTTAAATTTGTTAATTCCATGCAGAAAAAAGTTGTGAAATAAAAAGAATAATTTCATGAAAGGCGCGAATGTACAATTACTGTATTTCATCCCCAATAAAAATCTTTTCTTTGGCACGAAAAAATTAGGCAATTGAAGAAGATAAAGGTTGGAGCGGTGAGTTATTTGAATACAAAACCCCTTTTGTACGGCATTAAAAGGAGTGAGATAATTGAGCGAATTAATTTGATAGAAGAATATCCTTCCACTATTGCCACCATGCTTTTGGAAGATAAAATAGACATAGGGCTGGTACCTGTTGCCATCATCCCGCAGCTAAAGCAAGCGTATATTGTTACGGATGTTTGTATTGGTGCTGTTGGCGAAGTAGCCTCAGTTTGTTTATTTAGTGAAGTACCGATAGAGCAAGTAGAAAACGTTTTGTTGGATTATCAAAGCCGCACATCGGTAGCACTATTTAAGGTATTGATAAAAGAGTATTGGAAGAAAGAGGTGGTATTTAAGGAAGCAAAAAGCGGCTATCAGAAAGACATAAAGGGAACGACTGCGGGGGTAGTAATAGGCGACAGGGCATTGGTGCATAGAACATCCTCGGTTTATACGTACGATTTGGCAACTGCTTGGCAGCAGCACACAGGACTGCCATTTGTATTTGCAGCTTGGGTAGCAAACAAAAAACTACCTAATGAGTTTATTGAAGATTTCAACCAAGCAAACCAGTTGGGACTAAACCATTTAGATGAAGTAATTGCAGAGCAGGGGCACTACCCTATTTACGACCTAGGTAAGTATTACAGGAAGAATATAAGTTATCAACTTACCGAAGAAAAAAGGGGGGGCTTAGCTTTGTTCTTAGAGAAATTAGAAGCTTTGTTTCCTGTTAAAAAAGATTATTACTTGCATACGCTAACAGATGTGAAAGCTGATTAACACCCACTTTTTCATAAATGCTGGTGCAATATTCATCGATGGCTTCTTCGGTACGATATAGTGTTTTAGCAATTTCAGAATTGGTGTGTCCTTCCATCAAAAGCTTTATAATCTGCATTTCCCGCAAGGTCAACTTTAATTTCCTACCCATAGCATTAAGGATAGGCGGCTTTTCTGCTTGTGTTTCTGCATCAGACTTGTGCGGCATTGGTAATGCAAATCCACCAGCCATTACAGTTTCTAAGGCTTCGAGAAGTTCTTGTTTGCTACAGTCTTTAACCTGAAATCCATTAACATTATACATCATACAAAACTCAAACACATCCAAATTGGCAAAATAGGTAAGCATAAATAGTTTCTGCATAGGATATTTATGCCTTATCTCAATTATTGCATCCCCCTCTATTTGAGTAGATAAATTATAATCTATGATTACAATATCCGGATTCTGCAAGGGTATGGCATGTACTAATGGGTGACGTTTTGGTATCTTATCTATTACCTCATAATTATTTTCAGTAAGTAATACTTCCAACGAATTGGCATATTCAGTGTCAGCATCGGCAATGATTACTGTAACTTTCTTTGTTATTGACATCTCAAATGAGCATTTAAATGTTTATGTGAACCAATAGATTTTCAGGCATAAAAGATGTCTGCAATCAATCTAAGGTACACTAATTACCAATATCCCCTGCCTTTTATTTATTTGAGTGTTTAATTAAAGGCTACAAACCTTTGCGGTTATGTGTTGTAATAGTCTTTTCTTTGCAAAAAAAATATGTCGATAAAGAAGATTACGACGAACAGCCTGTTGAAAATGAAGGTTAATGGCGAGAAGATTTCTATGCTGACGGCTTATGATTATTCTTTTGCCAGACTTTTTGATGCTGCTGGAGTTGATATATTGCTTGTAGGAGATAGTGCGAGCAACGTGATGGCAGGCAATGAAACAACGCTTCCTATTACACTCGACCAAATGATTTATCATGCACAATGCGTTATAAAAGGGGCTCAAAGAAGCTTTGTTGTAGTTGATTTACCTTTTGGAAGTTATCAGTCGAACTCAGAAATAGCTTTAGCTTCTTCTATTAAGATTATGAAAGAAACTGGCGCACATGCTATAAAACTAGAAGGTGGCGAGGAAGTTGCTGATAGCATAAAACGTATTGTAAGTGCGGGTATTCCTGTAATGGGACATCTTGGATTGACGCCGCAGAGTATCAATAAATTTGGTACTTATAGTGTTCGTGCCAAAGAAGATTCGGAAGCAGAAAAGTTAAAATACGATAGTAAAGTATTGCAGGATGCTGGATGTTTCGCAGTGGTATTGGAAAAAATACCAGCGTTATTAGCTAAGGAAGTTTCTGAGAGTCTTAGTATTCCTACCATTGGTATTGGTGCAGGCAAGTATTGTGATGGTCAGGTTTTGGTTATGCACGATATGCTTGGTATTAATTCAGCCTTCAAACCAAGGTTTATTAGGCAATATCTTAATTTGGAAACACTTATTAACGGGGCAGTCACTCAATATATTGCCGATGTTAAATCGAACGACTTTCCAAATGAAAGTGAATCATACTAATCATTTTTAGCCATTTCTGCAATCACTAAAGTAAATTAGTTTACCGATAAATAGTCTGATTTACCAAGATTTATACCCCCTAGTTTTGGGAGCTTGTATATTTGGTAAAATTAGATAAATGGCAGTGTCTTCAAACAAGAAAGTCCTTATTGTTTTCATTCATATCGCAGTTTGGAGTTGTTTTCTCTTACTACCATTCATTTTTCAACAGCACTCAAAAGATTCCCCATATCCAATGGTTATTAGTAACCATTTTAGGGCAGTTCTTATCAGTAGTAGTATCTTCTTAATTTTTTTCTACTATATAAATACACAACTTTTAATATCTCGATTGTTATTTAAACGGAATTGGTTTTGGTATATTGCAAGTGTCATTGCCTTCTTCATCGCTTTTTTATATTTCCCCGAATGGGCATCTTCAATTGTTCCAGAACCAGCAAACACCCCCAATTGGGGAATGAACTTGCAAAGTTATCATCACTTTAGCGACACTATTGCAGGAACGCCGCCTGCGCATCCTCAACACTTCGGACTACCTCGTCATCATTTCCATTTCTTCCCTGGTGCTTATTGGATTTTTATCCTTGTCTTTACTATCGGCACCTGTATATCTGTTATACAACAATGGCTTAGGCTTGAAGATAATAAAAGAGAGATTGAAAAGGAAAAGCTAACCACTGAATTGTTATTTTTAAAGTCACAGATAAATCCTCATTTTTTCTTTAACACGTTAAATAATATATATTCATTAGCAGTTACAGGCAGCGAAAAGACTGCCCCCACTATCCTTAAACTGTCTTCTATCATGCGTTACATCATTTCGGATGCACAGCTAAACTTAGTTCCCTTAGAAAAGGAAATTCAGTTTACAAAGCACATCATAGACTTACAACTAGTAAGGCTTACAGACAAGGTAAAGGTGGATTTTACAATTGATGGATCGGTAGAGGATAAGATGATTGATCCTTTGTTATTCATTCCTTTTGTAGAGAATGCTTTAAAATATGGGGTTAGTGCAAAAGTAGAAACACATATAATTTTTCATTTGAAAATAAGTGATAAAAGAGTGATATTCTCATCAACAAATAGTATTGTAAAAAGTGAGAATGATATGCGCGAAACAACAGGAATAGGCATAAACAATGTAAAACGACGCTTGGCATTGTTATACCCAGATAAACACAATTTACAGATATACGACAACGGAGAAACTTTCTCAGTAAAACTAGAAATAACAATATGATTACCGCGATAGCATTAGATGATGAGCCATTGGCATTAAAACTTATTAGCCAACATTGTGAGAAGGTTGAGTTCTTGCAATTAAAGAAAGTATTTACTGACCCGAACGAAGCGGCTGATTACTTGGCTTCTAACAAGGTTGATCTTATCTTTTTGGATATTCAGATGCCTGATATCAATGGAATGCAGTTTTATAAGAAGCTTACGAATCCCCCATTAGTAATATTTACTACTGCCTACAGCCATTATGCGGTGGATGGATTTAATGTTGATGCCACCGATTATCTCTTAAAGCCTTTTGAATATGATCGCTTTTTGAAGGCTATTTATAAGGTTAAAGAACAAATGGAATTCAATACTATTCAGGAAGTTAATTTAAATTCTTTGTTCGTTAAGGTAAACTACGAAATGGTAAAAATAAACCTCAAAGACATAGACCTTATTGAGGCTTTAGACGATTATATAAAGATTCATATCAAGCCAATGCCTGTACTTACTTTAATGACACTTAAAAGTGTATTGGATAAACTGCCGTCGCGAGAATTTATTAGGGTACACAGATCTTACATTGTACCTGTATCTAAAATTACTAAGTTTAACAAAACCAAGATAAAGGTTGGAGGAAAAGAAATACCCATCGGTTCTAGCTACGGGGATGTATTTGATTTTCTTGTTAAAAGAAGTAATATTCTTGATTAATTAATAGTCCTTACCTTATTTATAAAAGGTAAGGACTATTCGTTATAAATATCCAATTTAATAATTAACCAATACACTAAACTTAGCATCCTGAATACCTAATGCATCCGCCGCAGCTGCATTTAGTCTTGCAACGAGTCCTAAGTCTTCTTTAATGTTCGGTAATGGCCCCATTACTTTTGCACAAACGCTCTTATTGTTTGCTGTAATACGAACTATAGTTCCTTGGTTAATATCATTTATCAGAATGTAAAACTTCTTATCATTCCATCCGCTAGTAGACTTGAATGTGCCTCCATCCCCAGTCGTCGAGTTGTTAGAAATGTTCTTTCTGTTGAAATAGCCAGCATAGAATCCTTCCTCATTTACAAACCTAGCATACTTAGCAATAGGCGGCGGATCTGCAACAACACTCATCTCCCTTGTTTGAGTCTGCGTGGTCGTATCTCTAGCCGTAAACTTTACGTTCCTAGGTTTCATAATAACGTCAGTATCTTCCATTACAATAACGGTAGAATCTTTCACAACTTTAGTAGTATCCCTTGCCACAAAAGGCAGCGATTTCTTGGGCTTATTAACCGCTGGGGTATAAGTACTTTTATTAGGTTTTCTCTCAGGTATTGCCAACTCTGCAGATGAATCTTGTCCTACAATAATTATCTGCCCAGGTCTTACTAGGTCATTCTTCATCCCATTCCATTTCATCAGTTGTGCTTCGGTAGTTTTGTAGGTCTTGCTCAGTCTATAAAGATTATCCCCCTTTGCCACCGTATATTCTATGGGCAATGTCTTTGTATTTGGGATAGTAATGTCTGGGGTTTGGCGTTCTTCTTCTTTAACAACAGGGACAGTCTTCATAGCAACTACAACCTCTTTTTCGGGTACTATTACCTCCGTCTTTACATCTTTACTGGGTATTTTTATACTAGCCCCAGCCTTCAGAATGCTCTTGGTATTCATTCCATTGAGGCGCATAATATCCCCTACCTTTGTCTTATTTACCTTAGCTATAGTAGATAAAGTTTCGCCCGCCTTTATAGTGTGCAACGTAAAGCCTGTTTGTTCCTCACTAGTGCTTTCTGTTACAACAGGGGCAGTAATTACAGGCTTAGCAACAGGCACCGGGGTCGTTGTCTTTTCAGCAACAATATTTGTATTAACAGGAATCTTCTCTCCTTTCTTAGGCAACTTTATCTCAGCACCTACCTTCAAAATACTCTTGGTATTCATACCATTCAGGCGCATAATATCACCAACGGTTGTACTGTTAGCCTTCGCAATGGCAGATAGTGTTTCCCCCTCTTTAATGGTATCGGTTGAGTAATTGTCAGACTCATCTGTGGTGGGCGCGGTAGATGTATTTTTCGGTGCTATTACAGTTGCGTTTATTGGCGCAGCAATGGGCGTATCAATAGTTTTAGCACTTTCCGTAGCCTCAGTCATCGGTATCTTGATACTCTTTCCCTTTCGTAAAACACTTTTAGCATTATACCCATTTAGGCGAATAAGTGTGCCGACGGTAGTCTTGTTTTCTTTGGCTATCGTTGCCAATGTTTCCCCTTCTTTTACCGTGTGCAGAAAGTAACTGCTCGTTTGCGCCATGGCACAAATGACCAAAAGAGACCAAAATATAGACAGTGAGAATATTTTACTAAAAGAAACTTTATACATGTATTACTTAATTTGAGTAGTGAAATTAATCTTTTAAGATTCTCCACGCTTGCGGATAGTAATTATTCATTCGATTGGGTAAAACTTTTGCCCAGCCCAACGGCAATCCACAATGCGTTATTAGGTTCCAACCCTGCTTAGATTCCACAAATAAATCGTGCCTTCGCAAGTATTTCAGGGCTTGCTGCTCATCCAACGCTAGTTTATTAAAGCTATCTAGCGGCAGATGGCTCATTGCCAACTCGTGGTGCGGTATAACATCCTTTCCCTTTATCGTCCCCAATTCTACCCCTGCCTTTTTAATGTATAATTGCTTCGCCAATACTTGCAGCACCTGCAACCACTCCATTTGTATCGTTTTTATCGCATCCCCTTGCTTAAAATAGCTGTAGCTGTCGGGCAATGGCGCAAACCTACTGATGGTTTCTTGCGCTGCCTTAGTAACATCTGTAAGTTTTTGTTCGGGATAGTATCCTTCCCATCCCCCATCCTGTTTAGTAAAAGCCGCAATAAAGAACCCCTCGCCTTTGGCTAAATAAGGATAGAACCGATAACCATACGCCCCCTTCCTATCCGATGCTGTTTCTACTATCCCCCACTCCTCTTTTACTTCTAGTTTTATACTAATTAAATTATTGGTATCCATCAATTTATCCAACACTTCTTCATCCTCTTGTTTGCTATAACTGCAAGTGCTGTAAATCAATAATCCGCCTTTCTTTAAGCAAGGTAAAATATCCAACACAATTCTTTCTTGCCGTTGGCTACATAGGTTTACATTGTTTTTGCTCCACTCTCCTACTGCGTCCGCATCCTTCCTAAACAGCCCACTACCACTACACGGTGCGTCTATTACTATCACATCAAAATAATTAGCTAACGCTTTAAAATGCGATGGGTCGTTGTTGGTAACCACCACATTGCCACTCCCCCATTTGGTTATATTCTCCACCAATATGCTCGCCCTAGCTTTTATCACCTCGTTACTTACTACTAATCCATTGGCGAAATAACTTGCCAACAAGGTACTTTTCCCGCCTGGTGCCGCACACAAATCAAGCACTTTCAAGCCCTCGGTCTTATCCCCTATTGATTGTAGCAGCACTTCCCACAAAAACATACTACTAGCTTCCTGAACGTAGTACCCACCACCATGAAAGATTGGGTCTAAGGTAAAGGAAGGTCTTTGGGGAAGATAATAGCCATGCGGACACCAAGCCACTGGCTTGCTAACAACAGGAAGTGGGGCATCTTTTGCGGGATTGCTACGGATAGAGGTAACCTGCTCGCCCGAAAGATGCACTGCCTCAAAAGCAGCTTGGTCGAACCCTTTTATACCCTTTAACGACTGAATAAGTAATGATGGTAACACGTGGCGAAGATACGTAGATAGAGGGTAGTGGGTAGATACTAGGACAGTTATTGAGTACTAAAAACAAACTAACCACTAATAACTAACCATTTGTCAGCTTCTCTGCCAACCATAGAAACTCTGAAACAAATACGTGTATTTGTTTCTCGAAAGAAAGTTCAATCAATTCGTTTTGTTCGTTAAACTTCTTATCAATAAAGGGAACAATTAATAAATTGGGACTAGCTATACCAAACAAAGCAGGTACGTACAATAACAACGGTTGTGTACCTCTAGCACCACCTAATGCGCCAACAGAAGCGGTACACAATCCAAATGCCTTACGAGCTTGCTTTGGAAAATGATCGAAAAGATTCTTAATTTCACTGCTAAAGCTACCATTGTATTCTGGGGTAACAATGATAAAAGCATCAGTAGAAAACATTCTCTCAGCCAAAGGCTTAAATTCATCTGGGGTATTGCCAACAGAGTTAAATACTGTTTGTAACTGACCCAATTTCCACTCACGAACATCAATCAATCCAACAGATTGTTTGCTATCATGCAAGGAAAGATATTGTTGCAGATACTTCGCAACCCTTATTGTTACACTTGCCTCTCTTGGGCTACCTGATACTATTTCTATGTTCATTAATTATGATTGAATGATTTGATTGATTCATTTATTGATTAAGACTAACATTCCTACTTGTAACGTAAAACTAATTACGTATAACTTACTACCCGCAACTTTAGTTATTAATAGGTACTTCTATCACTATAAAAGAAGAACCCGCTTCTATGTGTAAAGGAATAATATCAGTTTCCCAAACACCTATTCCATCCCTTTTATATATATCCGTTCCGCAGATGTTAATCTTTCCTTCCATCACAAAAACAAACACACATTTGTTTGTTGAATTCAAGGTATAAGGAACTTCTGTCTTTTCAGTGTAACGCCCCAAACTAAGCTTTACATTTTGATTTATCCAACAATGTTGTTGTCCTTCATCATTACTTACAATTGTTTGAAGGGTATTCTCTCTTTTTTCTTTAGGGAAGTAACGCTTCTGATACCTCGGATTGACATTCTGCAATTTAGGTTCAATCCATATCTGCAAAAAGTTCACTTCATCATCCCCAACATTATATTCTTCATGACGCAAACCACTACCAGCGCTCATTATCTGTACCCAATCCTCAGAAACTACTTCAGCATATCCCATTGAATCCTTGTGGTTCATCTTTCCTGCAAGCATTACACTGATTATTTCCATGTTGGCGTGAGGATGTAGCCCAAAACCCTTACCAGCCTCCACAAAGTCGTCATTAAAAACCTTTAGCAACCCAAATCCATTACGCATTGGATTGGCATAGGACGAAAAGCTAAAAGTAAAATGGCTTTTTAGCCAGCCTATATCTTTCAGTCCTCTTTCGGATGACTTAAATATGGTGTATTTCATGTTGTTACTCTTTGGGGGTAATCTTTAATTAATAGTTCGTTTGTAACCAACAAAGATAAATCTTGATAGTTCTGAATAACTCAATCTTATTTTTACTACTTCAATGCCTTAATTAGCTCCTTAAAGAGTAAGGTAAACTTAGGTTCTGCTTCTTTTGCGGCTTGCAAAACCTCTTCGTGAGTAATAATATTATCCCCTTCCCTAATACCTATGTCCGTAACAACACTCATAGCAAAAACCTTCATTCCACAATGGATGGCAGCAATATTTTCTTGTACTGTACTCATTCCTACTACGTCCCCACCAATAGCTTTAATCAACAAATACTCAGCTCTTGTCTCGAATGTCGGTCCGGTAACCCC
>JANYEX010000205.1 GCA_025359725.1 Chitinophagaceae bacterium
TGGGGCTACCTTAAAAGGACATGCTGAAGATAAACTAGAGAAGATTTGGAAAGACTGGGAGGCATTTGCACAATACGCTTTCAACAAATCGCACAGTACTTGTTATGCTTTTGTGGCGTACCAAACTGGGTATCTAAAGGCACATTACCCTAGTGAATACATGGCGGCGGTGCTTAACCATGCGGGTAGTATTGATAAGATTACCTTCTTTATGGAAGAATGTAAACGGATGGGAATTAAAGTATTAGGACCAGACGTAAACGAATCTTTAAAGGGTTTTGCAGTAAATAGTAAAGGGCAGATCCGCTTTGGTTTGGGTGGATTGAAAGGTGCTGGTGATGCTGCGGTTGATTACCTGATTACAGAAAGAAAAAGGAACGGATTGTACAAAGATGTATATGAGTTTAGCGAGCGTGTAGTGGGTAAAAGCGTCAATAAGAAATCGATAGAAACATTTGCCTATAGTGGTGCATTCGATTGTTTTCCAGAGCTACATAGAGCACAATATTTTTATGTTGCCGAGGGCGACAGGACATCAGGACTAGAAAAAATAATTAACTACGGACAAACAAAACTGTCTGCGGAAGCAAATACTGGCAGCAGCCTCTTTGGAGATTTGCCCGCAGCAATGGATGTTCCCAAACCAAAGATTGCGCCTTGTGCAGAATGGACATTGACAGAAAAACTAGACCATGAAAAGGATGTAACCGGAATGTTTATGAGTGGGCATCCATTGGATAATTATCGATTTGAATTGAGGCACTATGGTATTATGAACTTGAATGATTTTAATGAGATAAAAGAAAGTTTGACACTATCTCAATCAAATGCGGGAAAGAGCTTTAAACTGGCAGGATTAGTAACAGGAGCGCAACACCGTACCACAAAAACGGGTAAGAACTTTGGCATATTAGCTTTAGAAGATTATACTGGCAAAACAGAATTGGCATTGTTTGGTGAAGATTATCAACGGTATAAACAATACTTGGACTTAGGTAGAAGTATATTGGTTAATGGAACTTTTAAAGCACCATGGAAGGAAGGAGCTTCTTATGAATTTAAGGTGAGTAGTATGAGTCTGTTGGAAACAGCAAAACAAACTATGACCAAGAATATTGAAGTGAGCCTGAAAGCAACTGCTTTATCCAGACAGTTTGTAGATTTTATATGTACCAATGTAAAGGGCAATCCGGGTAAGGCAACACTTCGTTTTAATGTCTATGAACCAGAAGAAGATTTGAAGGTAAGTCTATTTTCTAGTGAGAGAGGGTTTACTATGAATGATGATATGGCAGAGTTCCTGATGAATAATTTGGATATAGATGTAAGTGTGGGATTGGTATAAGCATTTGATATATTTCTTTATGTAGAGACGCTTTGATATGCTCAATTAGACAATTACAAGGGCTATACTGCAAACCTTTTGGGGCGAAATGAGGGATTAAAGGTTAATGGTAGGATATTAGGGCGAATGGGAAGGAGAGGAGATATTAAAGAATATTTTTTTGGATTTTTAAAATGACTATACTCTAAACCCTCGTAAGAACTCATCAATAAGCATCTTCTTTTTTCCCTCTAATTGAACTTCCAATGCAGAAATGAATCCGTTAGCACAGCTGAATTTAAGGTAACTTTTATTATCTGTTAAGGGATTTCCGAAGGGATAGCTATGTATTGCAATTTCTTTTTCTGCAAAAAATACTTTAAGTTTTTTCCCATTCATAAATGTAAATGCCGAAGGGTAAGGCGATAGTCCTCTTATCAGGTTATGTATTTCTTCTGCTGTCTTATTCCAGTCTATCTGGCAGGTTTCCGTAAAAATTTTAGGGGCATGTTTCGGTTCTTTGCTATCCAATATATTGTTTTGTTGTGTTGGGGTAATACTTTCATCCAATATTCCACTAAGTGTTTCCACTAAAGTATTCGCACCTACTTGCATCATCCTATCGTGTAAGCTTCCTGCTGTTTCATTCTCGCTAATGGCAATCTTCGTCTGCATTAAAACGTCGCCAGTGTCAATTGCATGTTGCAACCTAAAGGTAGTTACCCCCGTCTCGCTTTCACCATTAATAATTGCCCAGTTTATGGGGGCTGCACCGCGATACTGTGGCAATAATGAACCATGAACATTAATTGTTCCCATCGGTGGCATGTTCCAAACTACTTCTGGCAACATTCTGAAGGCAACAACAACCTGAACATCAGCTTTTAAGACTTTTAATGCTTCAAGAAAAGTAGGATTTTTTAATTTTTCTGGTTGAAGTATAGGTAATCCGTTCTCTAAAGCATATTTCTTAACGGCACTTTCTGTTAGTTTCATGCCTCTTCCAGCGGGTTTATCTGGAGCTGTTACTACTCCTACTATGTTACAACCCGCTTTTACCAACGCATTCAAAGATGCTACTGCAAAATCGGGTGTTCCTAAAAATACAATTCGTAAATCAGCTATTGTCATGCGGCAATACTACACAATTATTCAGAAACGAATGGTCAGTTGCTTTTAGTTGGTGTCTCAATTGATAGTACAATACACAATGATTATATTTAAAAAAGAGGTTATCCTAAATTCTGTGTGAAGAATCTTAACCACTAGGTACACAAGGAATTAGAAACACAAAGCACACAATATATACTGAATTTGAACCATCTAAGAAGCTATCAGCGTTCTAGAATAACCTAGTGTCCTTTAAGTAAAACGCAATACTTAAATACTACTAATGATACTTAGTGGACTTTGTGTAAATCCTTGTGTTCTTTGTGGTAAAATAACCCTTCTCCACACTAAATTTAGTTAAACCAAAAAAGAGTACAAAGGAATTCGTTTGGATAGTTATATAAAAAATTAAGAATCTCATTAATTCGTTTAATTTTCTGCAAATACAGCGTATCTCGTTTTAGTCCTATAATTTAACAAACCCATCAATGGCTAATAATGCAACCTCTCCCAACATCTTATCTCCCCTTATCAATGTATTATTAATCTGTTAGAGTGTTTTATTAATGGTTTATTAGTTAATACGACACCTTTTAAATCTGCATAAAGTCCAGCATTTACTATTATGAGACCCTATAAATCTGCATAAAACAACTTTATGCAGATTGTTTTCACCTATAAATCTGCATAAAATGGCTTTATGCAGATTGTTTTCACCCAGTAATCTGCATAAAATGGCTTTATGCAGATTATTATGGTAAAATATCTTAAATAACCCACCTATAAATCTGCATAAAATAGGTTTATGCAGATTTATAGGGTCTCATAATAGTAAATGCTGGACTTTATGCAGATTTAAAGTGGCACGCATTAACTTATTCTGGATTTATTTACGCTTGTAGAGAACACTTATTTACTTATAAA
This sequence comes from Chitinophagaceae bacterium, assembly GCA_025359725.1. Classification (GTDB taxonomy): domain Bacteria; phylum Bacteroidota; class Bacteroidia; order Chitinophagales; family Chitinophagaceae; genus Parasediminibacterium. The sequence goes on from JANYEX010000205.1 coordinate 3,359, forward strand.
CCCTTTTATTTACCTTTCATTAAGGATTTAATTGCTTTAGTGTTGCGTTAATTAAAAAATTCCTAATACAATACGCTGTTAAACGATTGCAATTACACGCAAACAAATTTCTTGTGGACCGTTATAAGTAAATCTATTGCTAGCAGAAAATATGTGTAACAGTTTTCTCTTTTGTAGGGTTGCATCAAGAAAGTTACTTGCATCATAAAGGGTAGAGTTCTGTTTATCAATCTCTAGCCCAGCAGAAATATTCCCTTCAAATCTAGCTTTATTACTGTATGGCAAGGTGTCTAGCTTATCTATGTTTAGTATCTGAGCTTTACAAAGGGTCGTTATAAAAAGCAATGGTAGCAATAGTTTCAGGGTATTCATCTACCTTATTTATGTGATATTTACGCTAGAAGTTTATAGTGTTGTTACTGTGTAATAAAAATAAATACACCATGACAAATATTTAAGCTTTGCCATGGTGTATTTTTTAATCTAAGAAAAGTTTATTGCCAAACAAACTGAATGTCTAATTCCATATCAGGATGTAAGCTTCTCTCAACAGGGCATGTGCGAGCAGTGCGTTCTAGTATTTCTTTTTGTTTTTCATCCACAACAATCCCCTTAGCAAAAATTACATGCGCTTTTATTCCGCCAATTCTTCTAGGTTCCGCTTTCATTATCTTAGTTATTTCCACCGAGGTTCCAGTAATATCAATACCCATACCGTCCGCTTTAATACCCATTGTGGTTAACATACAACTACCCAAAGCTGTTGCCACCATATCTGTAGGGCTAAACCTTTCGCCTTTTCCGTGGTTATCTACTGGTGCATCGTTCTCTACCACAGAGCCACTTTGCACGTGCTGCATTTCTGTTCTTAACGCACCTTTATAAATTACAGTTGATGTCATTGTACTATTTTTACAAAAATTAAGAAACAAATATATGAAGGTGAAACATTTTATTCTATTCTCGTTTATAATATTCCCCTTTTTATTGCAGGCGCAAACCAGTAATAACGGCGTAGATACTGCTTCAACAACTAATAGTTATCTATCGCCACGTATGCAGCGAAAGCTTCAGAAGCGTCAGCAATTAAAGAAACTGATAGTACAAGAGGAGGATGGCGCATTGGTATACAGGAAACAATGGGCAATAGGATTAAAGCTAAATACGGATGGTTATGGTTTCTTTTATGAGCATGGTAAATATAAGTCGCTCAAAAGAAGTAATCTCTGGTGGCTAGAGCTTGGAGAGAAGAAAAGCCAAAATCAGCAGAAGCAAAGTCCACAACCAACTACTACAAGTTACCCTGGGTTTAGCATCGTATCTGTGGGTAATAGTTTTGTTTATGGAAAAGAAAATAACTTTTATCAAGTAAAGGTTGGTTTTGGAAGGCAGTTAAGGATTGGTTCAAAAGGAAGTAATAACGGGGTAGCTGTTTCTGCAATATATGGTGGTGGCTTGTCTCTTGGTTTAGAGAAGCCTTATTATTTAGAGGTACTTGATTCTACATCTCAATCTGGGACAACAGATATTAGATATAGCGATAATTCTGCTAAGTTCTTAGATTTGAATAGTATTGTTGGAGGAACAGGTTTCTCAAAAGGCTTCGGCAGTATTACAGTAGTGCCAGGTGTTCATGCTAGAGGCTCGCTAAGATTTGATTATGGTAAGAACAGGCAAGTACTTTCTGCGTTGGAGGTTGGGTTTCATGTAGATTATTATTCAAAGAAGATTACTATAATGGCACAAAACCCTGCTCAGAATCTTTTTTTTGATACTTATGTCGCAATAGATTTCGGGGGAAGGAAATAAGTACACTAAGTTTTACGTTATAAAAGCAATGTTGTAGGTTTGTGAACTTTACAGTTTTCATTTAGCGCGTACAAATTTCTTTTTCGTTCAATACAAATAGAATTAAATGCAAGAATTGCCAGTTATTTCCACTGCTAATCCAGATGCAGTTATTAAAAAACCAAATTGGTTAAGGGTAAAGTTGCCCATCGGGGAGAGTTACAAACACGTACGAGGGTTAGTTGATAATCATAAATTACATACTATCTGTGAGAGTGGTAATTGTCCGAACATGGGAGAGTGTTGGGGTGAAGGCACTGCTACTTTTATGATTCTAGGTAATGTATGTACGCGTAGTTGCGCCTTTTGTGCTGTTGCTACTGGCAGACCAGATCCTGTTGATTGGGATGAACCACAAAGGGTTGCAGAGGCAATACATTTGATGAAGGTAAAACATGCTGTTATTACTAGCGTAGATAGGGATGAGTTGAAGGATGGTGGTTCTATAGTATGGTACAATACAATTAAAGCGGTTAAAGCACTTAATCCTACAACCACTTTGGAAACGTTAATACCAGATTTCAGGGGTATTCACGAACAGATTCAACGTGTGATTGATGCTGCACCCGAAATTGTTAGCCACAATATGGAAACTGTAGAACAGAACACCAGAAAGGTAAGAATACAAGCTAAATATAGAAGAAGCCTCGATGTATTAAGGATACTTAAAGAGGGAGGAAGACGTACCAAGACAGGACTTATGCTAGGTATTGGCGAAACCAAAGAAGAGATTATAGAAACAATGGAACACCTTCGTTCTGTAAATGTGGATGTGCTAACACTAGGACAATACCTGCAACCAACTAAGAAGCATTTGCCTGTATTAAGATATGTACACCCCGATGAGTTTGCCGAACTAAGAGAAATAGCTTACAGAATGGGGTTTGACTATGTAGAAAGTGGGCCTTTGGTTCGTTCATCTTATCATAGCGAGAAACATGTTTATGAAGGGTATGGCAGAAGATTGTGGCAGGAAGAAAAGAAGATTGCTGTGTAGGGTTTAATCGGTCAGTTTAACAAAATAATACTGATTAGATAGGTTACTTATTTTTAGTTTCCAGCATTAAATATTTGTTGGTCATTAAACTAAATTGTGCCATGAAAATTCCTTTAATATTATTCATCTGTTTGTTTGTTGCTCTACAAACAACCTACGCTCAAAAGCTTGGGGTAAACGATACTATAAAGGTATATGGCTACGTTACGGCTCAAGGGGATACAATACCCAGCGGATGGTATGAGCAGGTATTTGTTTACGGAAAAGTAAATCCAAAATGGAAGAAGTACTGGGTAGAGTGGACAAGACTTCGTAATGCAATATATGTTACTTATCCTTATGCTAAAGCCGCAAGCAAAACAATAAATGAGATAAATGTTAGATTGGCTAATGTTACCGACGAAAGCCAGAGAAAAGCAATCATACACTCAAAAGAAAAGGAATTAAAGGCGCAATTTGGAGATAAGATTACCCAACTGTCTATTTATCAGGGTAAGGTATTGATGAAGCTGATAAGAAGAGAAACAGGGGATAATTGCTACGAAATAATAAAAGAATATAAGGGTGGGTTCAATGCTGGCTTCTGGCAATCTGTAGCCTTTATTTTTGGTAGTAGCCTAAAGCAAACCTACGATCCTAATAACGAAGATAAATTAATGGAATCCATAGTAAAAGATGTTGAAAAGATGTATGGATATAGAAGCTAGTGGTTAGTGATTAACCACTAATCACTACTACGTCAGTTGTTCCAATAAATGTGTAAACTGTTGCCTCATTATCATCTTCGCCCCCAAACTTTCTAAGTGTTCTGTATAAACCTGACAATCTATTAATAATACTCCTTCGCTTTTTAATTGCTCTACATATTTTATAAAAGCATACTTGCTTGCATTGCTTTTATGGCTAAACATACTTTCCCCAAAAAACACTTTCCCTATTCTTACGCCATAAAGCCCACCTACCAATTGTCCTTCGTACCACGTTTCTGCACTGTGGGCGTAACCAAGTTTGTGCAATTCGGTATAGGCTTCTACTACTTCACTTTTAATCCAGGTGCCATCTTGTCCCTTTCTTTCTTTGGTTTTGCAGGCGTTTACTACACCAGAAAAGTCTTTATTAAAAGTAAATTCAAAAGCATTACGTTTCAATAAGGTCTTCATACTTTTGCTGATAACTAATTCATCGGGCAAGAGAATAAACCTAGGGTTAGGACACCACCACAGCGGTAACTCGCCATCGTACCAAGGAAAGATACCTTTTTTGTAGGCGAGTAATAAGCGTTCGGTACTAAGTGTACCACCAGCTGCTAATAAGCCATCTTCCAGTGCATCTTCAACGGGGGGAAACCAAATTTTATCGTTTAATACGTGTAGGGACATAGGTCTTGTCGGATTAATGCAAGTATGTTATCGTCTAACATTTTGCTCTATGGTAGCATCTATCCCTCGGTCGGTAATGGCAACGCACATTGGTTTAAGTGTGTCGTAGTCGCCTTCTTTTACCGCGTACTTACCATTATAATGTATAATAAATGCGCACTGTTCTGCTTGCTCTGCATTATGACCACATACTTCCATCAATGTTTCAATAACCCACTCAAAGGTATTTACCTCATCATTCCAAACAATGATGCAGTAGCTTGAGGCACTCTCTGTCATTACGTCCGTATCTTGTTGTTCCCAAGGTCTGGTGGTAAATGTTATTGTATGTTCCATGTCGTGATGCTATATTCTTTGTTGCAAAAGTAGAACCTATTTGCAAGTACACCAAAAAGAGGGTAGGAGAATATACAAAACTGGGTACAGGTATTTAAGCAAGCATTATTCCGTATCAATAAGTTTTAGGCATACAGCACTTACCACGGGTATTCTTTTATCTGTAAGCGTTAATAGTCCTGTTTTAATATCCCTATCGAATAGGGTAATGTAATCAGATTTCTGGTGTGCTACCAATAGCATCTTACCCGAAGGAGTAATGATAAAGTTACGTGGCACAATGCCACCTGTTGGCTGCACCTTTAATAATTTTAGTTTTCCTGTCTCCGCATTTACCACAAACGAAGCTATTGTATTGTAGTTACCCCTATTAGTGGCATAGAGAAACTTCCCATCGGGAGATAAGTGTATATCAGCACTTCCTTTATTGGTACTATCTGTACTGTCTGTACTAATGTTTTGAATAAGGATAAGTCTGTTATGGTTGTAGGCAAACACATCAACGGTTCCGCTCAATTCATTAATTACATAAACAAATTTCTTGTTAGGCGCAAAAGCAAGATGTCTTGGGCCATTGCCAGGTGTACTATAAGCTACAGAGTCTGTATCGTCGGAAAGTGGCGTAGTGTTAGAAGACGGCGTAAAAGTGTATCTATTTATCTTATCAGTCCCTAAATCTGTTGATAGCAAATACTTTTCATCTGGTGAAAAGACAACGGTATGCGCATGTGGTTCTTTCTGACGTGCTTTATTAGTACTGCTGCCCACATGCTGAATAAGCTGCGTTACAGTATCCAAGCTACCATCTATTTTTACTGGGAGGCAAGAAATACTCCCACCTTTGTAGTTAGCTGTAAACACCCATTTATTGTGGCTATCTACAGAGATATAGCATGGTCCATCGCTTTTGGTGGGTTGCTTGTTTTTATAGGTTAGTTGTCCAGTTTTAATATCGAAGGAATAAGCAATTACTTCCGAAGTATTATCCTTGCCGCCTTCTTTTACAGAATATACAAATTTATGGTTGTGGCTTATTGCCAAATAAGATGGATTATCTGTCTTTGCCATCCCAACAAGCGTTGCGGCAGCACTATCCTCATTAAATTTATATACATAAATACCCTTGCTTTCAGCATTGGTATAGGTGCCAGCAAGCAGATAATAAGATTTATGCTGTGCAGAACATAAGCAAACAAAACAAAAAAAGGTAATACTAAATAGCAAGCGCATACAATAACACAAATAGGTAAGGCGTGAAAATAGATGTTTTATTTATTTAATTGACTTCCCTTCAAATAGCCACCACATTTTCTTATGTACTTTCTTTGGATAATTGGATTTTAGATGTCGTTTAATATGCTGTAATCCTTCCTCAATATCATCAGTAAAAAGAAATAAATCTAAATCACTCATAGAAATTGTACCGCAATCCGCCATGTCATTAATATAGTCCATCATGGGTTGATAATAACTTTTGCCATAAAGTACCACTGGAAAATGATTGATAGTATTGGTTTGTATCAGGGTAAGGGTCTCATACAGTTCATCCATCGTGCCAAAACCACCAGGCATAATAACAAAGGCGTAAGAATATTTCACCATCAATACCTTCCGTACAAAAAAGTATTTAAATGTAATGCTTGTTTGGACATAAGGATTGGGGGCTTGCTCATAAGGTAATTTGATATTGCACCCCACCGATTTGCCGCCAGCCTCAAAAGCCCCGCGGTTAGCCGCTTCCATTATGCCGGGGCCACCACCCGTCATCGTGGTAAGCCCTAGTTTGGCAATGCCTTTGCCAAAAGCAATTGCCGCCTGATAGTACTTATGACCTTCCTGAAAGCGGGCACTCCCAAAAACAGTAACACAAGGCCCAATAAAATGTAGTGTTCTGAAACCCGAAATAAACTGCTTAAAGATATGCCATGCAAATTGTAACTCTGTAAATCGAGGCTTTGCGCCTTCCAAAAAGATGACTGAATGTTGTTTTTTAACCTTTCCTTCGTTCATACTAGTAGCAATATTTAGAAATGTAAATCTATTGTAATTTTTTTAAGGAAAAACTCACTTATTGAACATCTCACAATAAATTTTTACAGGATACTGTTCAGGTCTACCAGAATTTTCATTTGCTTTTGTTTTCTAAAACCTTTTGTTCAATTACTGGTCGGAATGTGACAGTGTATGAGACAACAAATGTATTAATTTCTTTTTATAGGATTAAGTATTTAGTTCGCTTTTAATTATCT
>JANYEX010000183.1 GCA_025359725.1 Chitinophagaceae bacterium
CCTTCTTAGGAAACCATTCTGCAACAGTTTTAATGGATGCTGGGAAGTTACCCGCCTCACCGATACCAAATAAACTACGAACAATAGCATGATTAATAACCGCACCACCACAAAGTGCATTTGCCATTCCAAAGATTGACCATATAATTAAAGAGAGAGCTAAGCCAAGCTTTGTACCTATTTTATCTATAATCCACCCAGCTAAAATAGTTACACCTGCATAGCAAAGCGTAAACCACGAAGTAACGAACGCAAAATCTGAACCGCTCCATCCAAGACCTCCTTCAGCAATAGGTTTAGAAAACAATGGCTTTAGATAGCCAATAACTTGTCTGTCTAAATAGTTAATAGTCGTAGAAAAGAAAAGGAGGGCAACAATTGTCCACCTATACTTTCCTATTTGTTCTTTTGTCATAACTTAATTAATTGATAATTATTAATTGATAATTGATAATGAATAAATGTATAAAATAATAATAGTTGTACCATAAAGACTAGTATAATCTGTGGTACAACTATCCATTATCCATCTTCAATTATCAATTAAGGTTTATCCTTTTACTGCTTTAATGATAGCTAGAGTTTCTACAGTCAACTTTCCAATTGATGCATAGTCTTTTTGCTCCATTAGTTTCTTCCTGATTAGCTTGCTACCCATACCTACTGCACAAACACCAGCTTTATACCAGCTAGCAATGTTTTCGTGTGTAGTATCTACACCACCGGTTGGCATAAATAATAAATTAGGGAAAATATCTTTAATACTGCTCAAGAAATCAGGACCCAACATATTTCCTGGGAATAATTTAATGAAAGTAACACCTGTATTCTCCGCTGCAATGATTTCTGTGGGTGTCATACAACCTGGTGCATACAACATTTCTATTGTATTACAGAATTCAGCCACTTCCTTTACAAACCCGGGGCTAATCATAAAATCAGCACCTGCTTCTACATATATTTCAGCAGTTGCTAAATTCTTAATAGTGCCAATACCTAACTTCAAACCAGGCATTTCTGCATCTCTTAGAGCCACCATTGCTTTAAAGTTCTTCAAAGCGGCTTCTCCACGGTTGGTATATTCTACCGCTTTGATACCTGCCTTGTAGATTGTTTTCAAAATTTCAACGCTTACAGTTTCGTCAGCATTGAAATATAGAGGCAACATTCCTTGCTCAACTATAATGTCGATTATTTCTTGTTTCTTACTCATGTTAATTGTTATTATGTGATTGTTTAAAAACAAAGTCCATTCTCATTATAAGAATGGACTTCGATGTAACTATATCTTTACTTTAATAACCAGCTTCTTTATTTCAGCATCACCGCCAATCATTGGTGCATGTACATCTTCTGGAAAGAAGATTGCAAACTGATTATCGGTTAACTGAAAATACATATCGGGTGCATCATCGTAGAAAACCACATCTTTCTCAGGATTGTATTCTCCCTTTTGGGTAAGACATTTTTCACGAGGTTTCCATGCAATTGTCTCTTCACCTTTTACACAAAGCTGTATATCAATGTTATTGTTGTGACACTCGAATTTGGCTATAGATTCAGCAGCGGTCATTCCTTTTTTATTAGAGATGATTGCTTTTAAACCTTCAGCTATTTCAGATTTACCAACTTCCGCATTAGCTAAGTCTGCACTCTTAATATAATCGAATGCTTTTGCAAACAAAGGATGCACGCTAAAATATTTATGTGCATTCTGAATAGTATCTATTATCATGATTGTACGTTTATGTTTTAGGTACTAAGTAGTAAATTTTAAGTTAAAGAACCTAATATCTACTACTTAATACTTACAACCTATTATTAATTAGCGTTGAACACGTCCACTACCATCACCTTTCACAATGCCCATTACTTCTTCAACAGTCACTTGGTTCAAGTCACCATGAATGGTATGTTTCAAAGCAGATGCAGCAACACCAAATTCAGCAGCATCACCCATAGATTTACCACTTACCAAACCATAGATAAAACCAGAAGCGAAGCTATCTCCACTACCAACTCTATCTACAATACGTACTTCATATTCTTTAGTATGATAAAATTTAGTCCCATCATATACCAATGCGCTCCATCCATTATCAGAAGCACTATGGCTTTCACGTAAGGTAGAAGCGATGTATTTGAAACCGAATTTAGCTTGTATTTGTTTAAATACACTCTTATATCCATCCAAATTCAATTCACCTTTAGTTACGTCAGTTCCTTCAGATTTAAAACCTAAAGAAGTATCTGCATCTTCTTCGTTACCGATACAAACATCTACAAATTCGCAAAGCTGAGTCATTACTTCTCTTGCTTTTTCTTTACTCCACAATTTCTTACGATAGTTTAAGTCGATACTTGTAGTGATCCCTTTAGCTTTTGCAGCTTTCAACGCAGCCAAAGTAAGTGCAGCAGCCTTGTCACTCAATGCAGGTGTGATACCTGTTGTGTGGAACCAAGAAGCACCTTCGAAGATGGCGTCAAAATCAAATTCAGAAGCATCAACATCTGCAATAGATGCACCAGCACGATCGTAAATTACTTTACTAGCACGCATAGACGCACCTGTTTCTAGGAAATAGATACCGATACGGTCTCCACCTCTAGCCACAAACTGCGTATCAACTCCATATCTGCGCAAATGATTGATTGCAGCTTGACCCAAAGAATCTTTAGGTACTTTAGTTACAAATCTTCCTTGCAAACCATAATTACAAATAGCAGCGGCTACGTTAGCTTCACCACCACCATAAGTTACATCAAAGCTGTTCGCTTGCTCGAAGCGTTGGAAACCAGGGGTTGATAATCTCATCATGATTTCACCCAATGTTACTACTGTCTTACTCATTGTTTTTTATTATTGAAAAGTGTATAAAAAGAATTAGTCGAAAGTTGAAAGTCGAAAGTTCTAATTGATAACTTACGACTTTTGACTCTCGACTTACTTATTATTTCAAAGTTGCAATCGGTGCAGGATCCATATCTGTAAACTCCTTGTTTTCCCCAGCCATTGCCCAGATAAAACCATAGTTTGATGTTCCAGTACCAAAGTGCATAGACCAAGGTGCAGAAATTACTGCTTCTTGATTAGCCATT
>JANYEX010000228.1 GCA_025359725.1 Chitinophagaceae bacterium
GATTTTTCTGCAAAGTAATTCATTATCTGAAACCCTGTTTCATATTCATAATTACCCTTTATCATCTCGTCGTTCATTGGTGGCGCACAAGGAATGTCCACCGTATTATGGTCAGCATGGGTTGTTCCAAAAATAGGAATACCACGTTGCGACTGCGCCCAAGCAGTACCATAAGTAGAATGCGTATGCACGATGCCCCCTATCTTTTCCCAATGTTTATACAGCACAGCGTGGGTTTGTGTATCGGACGAAGGACGAAGTGAACCTTCTACCGTCTTGCCTTCAAAATCAACAATTACCATCTTTTCTGGCGATAAATCCTCGTAAGGAACACCGCTAGGTTTAATAGCAAAAAGGCCTAGGTCTCTATCGGCAGCACTTACATTCCCGAAGGTAAATAATACTAATCCCAACTTAGGCAACTGCATATTTGCCTCGTAAGCTTCTTGTTTGATGTGTGTGTACATAAATTAATTTTTCTGAGGGAAAGAGGCAAGAGTAAAGCAACTTATACTCTTCCCCTCTTGACTACTTGCCTAATTACTCTTTGCCTCAAGTTTCAAAATAGTTATCGAATAAGGTTTGAAACTGTAGGTAAAATGGCTGCCTAACCCCTTGGCTATTGAAGTAACAGGAACTACTTTTTTTGGCTCTATAAGCGAATTCGTATCTGTTACTTTTTCAGCCGTCAAGACTGTTTCTACCCCTTCGGATGATAGTATTTTAGATGAATTAATATCAATTGTACTCGATTGAATGGCATCAGATACGTTTACCACTTTCACAAATAAAGTTCCTTGCTTACTGTCTTTTGTTACGGAATAAAACAATTGCTCAGTAGTATCTGCACCAATTGGCACGTTTGTAATAGTTGATTTTACAGACATATCACCCATGTTTTCAGCAAATAGTTTCTGCATATAGTAGGAAGGTGAGCCATAGCTACTAACAGCATTATAACCAATTAAGTCACTTTTCCATTGCATACCACCTGAATTAACATTCACAAACAATGGGGCGAAACAACTCATCTTTACAATGTCCGCATTGCGTTCCAATCCAGTTAAAAAGGCTGCATCACCTAAGGCACCTAAAAGGTTGGTAGTTGGAAACCCTTCTCTACAAGCCCACTCACCTTCAAAAACTTTAGCATCTGTCCTTTGGTATGAATCATACTTGTGCGCAAGTTTTGCAGCCTGTTTATAAGAAAAGTAGTGGTGTATGTCTTCATAATCAGGCGTTCTTGAAGTAACATGAGCACTTGAGATAACACTTAGGTTGGGATATTTTGCCTTGATGGCATCATAAAATTGAGCAAACCTTGCATCCCAAGTTTTAGCCCTATCAAACCAGTCTTCATTACCCACTTCAATATATTTCACATTGTAAGGCTGCGGATGCCCCAACTTGGAACGGACTGCCCCCCATTTAGTAGCGGAATTTCCGTTTACAAATTCAATTTCATCTAATGCTTCTTGAATATAGATATTTAAAGAATCACCAGTTATTGGTTTAGCCTTTCTATTTAATGTAAGGCCATCAAATACTGCCAATAATGGCTCCATCTTCAAATCCTCGCACCAACCTAAAAACTCCATCAATCCTAGTCCATCAGAGGAATTATAGTGCCATGAATTATTATCATGAGTAGGTCTCTGAGAAATATCCCCCAATGTTTTCTTCCAATCAAAACGAGTTTCTACCTTGTTGGATTGTAAGTAATTGCCCCCAGGGAAACGTAGAAACCCAGGGTGCATTCCTGCCAGTAATTCCATTATATCCTTTCTATTTCCATTGGGTCTATTGTTGTAAGTAGGCGGAAATAAAGAAACAAGGCTAAACCAAATAGTTCCTTTGTTCTTGGCAGTGATAACAAAACGGGCATCGGAAGTGGTGTCAATTTTTCTAGTAGTCAAGGTAACCGTGTATTTTTTCCAATCACCAGAAACACTTTTAGCAACGGCACTAGCAAAGACAGTTTTGCCATCATTGCTTTCAATGGTTACTGTAAGATTACCTTTAAATTCAGGATTTGTTTTAGCATAAAAGGATGCGGTATATTTGGTATTTGCCCAAACAGGAATACCCCAAAATCCATCATTAACAATACCTATCTTTCCTTTTGTATCGGTGGAAGTTATATCCAAACGAAGGTTTTTATCTAAGGCAGTACCCCTCTGCTCAATACTATCCAAAGCTATTTGCCCATCGGCATTTCCTTCTTTTATCAATGACCAATGCTCAGGTGCTTTTGCATTGTCTTTAAAAGCACGATTTCGGATTAATTCACCATACAAACCACCGTCATAGGCGTAATTAATTTCTTCCGTCATCAAACCATAAAACTGCGGACTAATATCGCCCACCTTTTCATTGGCATTAATGGTTATTACTGTGTTTTTAGCATCTTGTGCTACTAATCTACTTCCCATTAATAACAAGGAAATAGCTGATAAGCAAATCGTCTTTTTCATATTTATGTTTATTTATATTGTTTTATGTTCAATAAAGCCACCCAATGCTGTGTACTGCTCATAACGCCTTGCATAAACAGTAACCAAGTCCTCATTTGGATGGTACTCGGTATCAAAACCTTGTCCCATCACTTGCATCGCATCTTCCACTTTAGGATATATTCCCGCAGCAGTTGCAGCAAACATGGCAGCACCCAAAGCGCAAGTCTGTTCGCTTTTATGGATTCGGATAGGCATATTCATTACGTCTGCCATCATCTGCATAATAAATGGCGACTTCTTGGCAACGCCCCCCAAGCCAATCAAACCCTTTACAGGAATGCCTTCTTCAATAAACCGATCTACAATCTTCTTCGCACCAAAACAAGTAGCTTCCACTAATGCACGAAACATCCTTGGCGCATCCGTTCCTAATCCTAAACCAGTAAAAGCCCCTTTTAGTAGTTGATTTGCATCAGGTGTACGTCTTCCATTCTGCCAATCTATTGCCAATTCCGCTTTATCATCCACCTCAATCTTAGCGGCTTCCTTACTTAGTTCAGCAATTATTTTATCAGTAATTTCATTCTTTAAAGCCTCGGCGGTCGCAGCATCAATTAAAGTTGTTTGTGGTAATATATTTTGAACTGGCCATGCCAATACATTCTTTAACCAAGCATAGGCATCACCAAAAGCAGACTGACCAGCTTCCATTCCCATCATGCCAGGAATAATAGAACCGGGTACTTGACCGCAGATACCTTTAATCAACTTACCCTCTACTTCTTTAATAGGTGCTACCAACATATCGCAGGTAGAAGTACCCATAACCTTGCTTAGATAGTAAGGTTCAATTTGTCCACCTACTGCACCCATGTGACAATCGAACGCACCTACACCTATCACAACATCAGTAGGAATGCCCAATTTCTTAGCCCATTCTTTAGAGATAGTACCAGCAGCCTCGGCAGAAGTAGCCGTTTCAGTAAATAATTTAGTTGTAAATCCATCCAACAATGGATCGAGCGAAGCGAAGAAATCATTGGGCGGTAAGCCCCCAAACTCTTTTGCCCATAAAGATTTATGTCCAGCACTGCAAACGCCTCGTTTTAGTTTGGTTACATCATTTCCTCCCGTTAATACAAATGGAATCCAGTCGCAATGTTCTACCCAAGAGCCTATCTTATTTCTTACTGACTCATCCTCTCTTAGTATAAATAGCAACTTACTCCAAAACCATTCTGAGGAATAGATGCCGCCCACAAATTGTAAGTAATTAGTTTCAAACTTGGTAGCATGGGCATTTATTTCGGCAGCTTCCTTTACGGATGTATGATCCTTCCACAGTACAAACATGGCATTGGGGTTATTCTCAAACTCAGGTAGTAAAGACAGTGGTGTACCGTGTGCATCAACGGCAATAGGCGTAGAACCAGTTGTGTCAACAGAAATACCTTTAATATTAGCAGCTATCCCCTCCCCTGCTTTAGCCAAACAATCTTTAATGGTACATTCCAATCCCTCAACATAATCCAATGGATGCTGGCGAAACTGATTGAGGGAAGCATTACAGTACAAACCTTGTTTCCAACGGGGATAATAAAAAACGGAAGCAGCGACCTCCTCGCCAGTAAGAGCATTCACGATAATAGAACGAACAGAATCTGTTCCGTAATCAACACCTATAACATAAGATTCATTGTAATTCATACAGCACTTATCAATTTGAGAATGCTAAGATAGGACTCTCTTTTGAATAAGTGTAAAGAAAACATTTAAATAGTTATGAGGTATGAAATATTAAATGACTATCCGCTATTTGGTAATCGCTATACTATCCTGTATCATCTCGCCTTCATTGCGAGGCACGAAGTAATCTTTTGCAAATAAAATAAGATTGCTTCGTGCCTCGAAATGACGTTTGCATGGTTTAAAACACTTGCTACCAAATAGCGGATAGTCATTAAATATTAAGTATGAATATGAATTTTTATTAATTAGTATTTTAAAGGACTCATATTTCATACTTCATATTTCATATTTAGTTGTCTTCTTTCTCCATCATCAAATAGGCTTTTATAAAACCATCTAGTTCGCCATCCATTACTGGTTGAACATTGCCAACTTCATAATCGGTGCGATGGTCTTTAATCATTTTATAGGGATGAAAAACATAACTTCTTATCTGGCTACCCCATTCTATCTTTTTCTTTTTAGAGTTGGAAGTATCTAATACTTCTTGCCTTTTGCGCATCTCCTCCTCGTAGAGCCTACTCTTCAGCATTTGAAGGGCAGTATCCTTGTTCTCTCCTTGTGTACGGTGTATCTGACATTCAACAATGAAACCACTTGGTCTGTGTATCAATCTTACTGAAGTTTCTACCTTGTTTACGTTCTGCCCACCAGCTCCACCGCTGCGCGAGAAAGACCATTCCAAATCATATTGATGGATAGTTATTTCTATCGTATCATCTATCAACGGATACACGTACACACTGGCAAAAGAGGTATGACGGCGGGCATTGCTATCAAAAGGGGATATACGCACCAATCTGTGAACACCGCTTTCCCCCTTGGTAAAACCATAGGTAAAAGACCCATCAAACTGTATGGTAGCGGTTTTTATTCCTGCACCATCTCCTGCTTGATAATCTAATTCGGTCACTTTCCAGCCTTGCTTTTGTCCGTACATAATATACATACGCAACAACATCTCTGCCCAATCCTGACTTTCAGTTCCCCCAGCTCCAGAGTTTATCTGCACAATAGCAGGCATTTCATCCTCAGGTTTGTTGAGGGTACTTTTAAATTCAGCATCTTCCGCAGCAGCAAGAGCCGCATTGTAGGTCGCCTTTGTTTCTTCCTCGGTTGCCTCACCTTCCTTCCAGTATTCAAACAATACTATAAAATCCTCTACCGCAGTTTCCACTTGCTCATAGAGTTTTATCCAGTGTTCATTTGCCTTAATGTCTTTCATGGTAGCCGTGGCGCAGACGTTGTCATCCCAAAAGCCCGGCGAAAGCGATAGTTGTCTGTCTTGTGCTACTTTATTCTTACGGTTAGCGTAGTCAAAGAAACCTCCCCAAAACCACTACACGGTCTCTTATATCTTTAATTTGTTCAATTGTCATAACCGCAAAGTAATGGGTTATTAGGTTATAAAAGTTAATAGCTTCTGCACGACTGTTACAAATTAATATATATCTTTTTAATGATGAGGATTCAAGGTGTCTTTATCCAATCACCCATTCGCCCTTTAGGGAATAGGTGGGCATTACGTATTGCAGAGAACGATGTTGTATTGTAAGGGCATTGAGTATTGTAGGGGCAGAAAATTTTCTGCCCCTACTTGTTCCAACCGCCTTAAACTGTATGAACATGAATTATAGGATTAAACTGATTTAAAATTGATTATACCTAAAACTAGTAGACTTTATTTTTATCACCCATAAATAATTAGAAATTAAGACATCTGAAATAAATCTTTAGTGTCTGAACGTGCGCAAAAACATACCAGACTATGACGATAAGTGCCATTTTCGGCATAAAAAGATCCGTTAGTAAGCTATGTTATTATAAAAAGACCATAAACTAGGTAATAAGGGTACAGAAAGATGAACCGTTAAAGCTGTTATTTGGGTGGGTTACTCGATAAGATTACTTGACTTTGTTATTTTTCATTCCCTTTGCAATTATCACATGGATACCTATATTCGTAATGAAACAATTAATTTTATAAATGTTCTATTGATTGTTTTTGGAGAGGAACACTGACATGGGTAAAAAAATATTAATGAAATTAATTTATTAACAACAAGTTTTACATTAATATTAATTGGTTGCAATCATCCTAGTATTTTAGATAAGAATTACATAAGAAGAACCTTAACAGAAAGTATTTCATAGGTAAATATCGGAGCGAAAATTTCGAAGAGTTTCAAAAAAAAGTAGACATAGAGGACTCACTTTATTATTGTAGTTATGTTAATAAAAAAGGAAAACAAAATATTGACAGTGGAAAGTGGTATTCTGAAGATGATAAATGGATGTCTATTTTTTTCAAGTGAATTTCCTTTTGAATTGAGCGAAGCTAAGAACAATATTAGACTTAATAAAAGCAATATTCATTTTGATGTTGATTGTAATGGGGTTGATTGTAAAAGGGATTTGACTACTTTGTTCGCTTGCGGTGAGCAAGAATTTAGGTTGATAAAGATTGACATCCATAAAGTTTGCTAAGTGAACTTCTAAAAAAACTGTCATACTAAAGAAGGGAGGATAATTCGGTTAACTCGTTTGCACTGTGAATAAGAATATCATTTAGCATCTCTTTTTAAATCATTTCTATGGCTATTAGAAATGATAACACCTACTTTCACCCAAATTATCTCAATGAAACACCTACTGTTTTTATTCTTCCTGCCAATTGCCTCTTATTGCCAGCAAAAACAGGATTATAAAGTGGCCATCGTTGCCTTCTATAACTGCGAAAACTTTTATGACACCGTCCACAACCCAATGGTTAACGATATAGACTTTACCCCAACGGGCAGCTACAGATATAACACTGCCATTTATACCGATAAAGTAAAAAAGCTTTCAACAGTCATTTCTCAGATTGGTATTGATATTAACAGAGATGGTGCGGCATTATTAGGGGTGGCAGAAATAGAAAATGACACCGTACTCTATGACCTAATACATAGCCCATTGCTAATAAAGCGTAACTATAAATTAGTGCATTATGACAGCAGAGATCCTCGTGGGGTTGATGTTGCCTTTATCTATAACCCAAAATACTTTGTGGTTATGGATAGTAAACCTTTGTTTGTGCAGTTGCCTGGTAAATCTAAATATGCCAGATATACCCGTGATGTGTTGTGGGTAAAGGGTAAACTTGATGGTGAGATAATACATATTCTCGTAAATCACTGGCCAAGTAGGCTGGGCGGACAGGCTAGAAGTGAATCGGGTAGGGCAGCAGCGGCGGCAGTCTGTAAGGTACAGATAGCAGAAATAGCCAAGACAGAACCAAGTGCAAAAGTTATTATCATGGGGGATTTGAATGACGACCCCACTAGCCCTAGCGTCACAAAAGTTTTGAAGGCAAAGGGAAGGATTGAGAATGTAAAAGAAGGTGATATTTACAATCCTTGGACAGAACTATACAACAGGGGTATTGGTACATTGGCATATCAAGATTCGTGGAGTCTTTTCGATCAGATAATGCTTACTTACCCTTGGATAAGCAAGCAACAGGATGGCTTTTTCTATTACAAACAATATGTTTTCAATAAAGAGTTTATGATTGAAAATACAGGCAACTATAAGGGATACCCCATGCGAACATGGAGTGGGTTTACCTACAGAGGTGGTTATAGCGACCACTTTCCTACCTATCTGGTGCTGCTGAAAAGAACCAAATAAGGCGCAGTAGAAATATGAGTTATGAAATATGAACTTGTTTAAACTTTTATTTTCTTAATAAATTACCTTGGTAGCCCACACTTTCACCGTCCCGTTTGGCAGTCGTATGGGAACCATCCAGTTGAGCCGTTGAAAGATCTAGGAGCACCTTATTCGATTGCAATAAGTGTATCCATACCTGTCTGAAACTACCACCCCACTTCTGTTCAATCAAATAATTATAACAATCAATATATGTTTTAAATCGTTCTCTGAACGCTTGAATAGATGTAATACCCATTAAAGCAATTTATTTTAGTATCTAAAAAACTGAATAAATTTAAATGACAAAGAAATTTGAGAACTAAATACTTAATTCTATAATTTTTATCTTGCCGAATTAGCTCTTTTAAAATCCTACAATCCTCGTGTTTCATCCAAATTCGCCATTCCCTGCTTGGTTCTAACATTCCCTCACTTGGTTCTAACGTTCATTCACGCAAGGAAATGGCAGTTTAGCCACCAATTTGGCTGGTTTGGGCTACAAAAGCAATGATACAGACGTTGCAAGACCTATACACAGTAAGGGTTTTAGAAAAGAAGGCTTCGCTTTGAGCGAAGCCTTCTTTAAACACCACCACGTTTTGATTGAAAACTTGCTTGAATTCTAATAAACCTATTTGTACGGGAAGGTTGGAGTGCTAATTAATGGTTGCTAGACTGCGTATTACTTAGTTTACTCTTCCAAATCAACACCATAATCTTTTACTGTTCAATCAGCGACATAATTTGTTTATACAAAGATTCAAGAGCTATCATAGGTTTTCCATCATCAAAGTACCCAGTTTTATATTGTTTATTCTTTTTTGTGATAATTATTTGAGCATAACCTGCCCCATCAACCATTCTACTATTTGTTGGAGATTGAAGGGTATCCAATGTTGCTAAGTTTATGCTATCAACTAGAGCTGTGATTTCCATCCAT